>CAZGAI010000575.1:0-2564 GCA_964523175.1 uncultured Victivallales bacterium
CCATTCACTTAAGGCGTTTACACATGAAACACCCACTCCATGCAGTCCACCTGATACTTTATAGGCATCATGATCAAATTTACCACCTGCATGAAGGACAGTCATAACAACTTCCAGTGCTGATTTACCTTCACCTTCATGCATATCAATAGGAATACCACGGCCGTCATCTTTTACGGTAATAGAATTGTCGACATGGATAAACACGTTAATGTTTGATGCAAAGCCGGCAAGAGCTTCGTCGATACTATTATCAACGACCTCGTAGACAAGATGATGAAGACCTCGGGAACTGGTATCCCCGATATACATACTTGGGCGTAACCGTACAGCCTCAAGGCCTTCTAGGACGGTTATTTGGTTTGCATCATAATCTGTAATATTTGCAATTGCTTCCTTCGGTAAATTCAATTCTTTGTCTGCATCTCTCATTAAAAAACGGCTCCTGATGATAATCGATTACTTCTAATTATATTATAATAAATCTTATAGGTTGTTTATACATATAATATAGATCAATTAAGTTAAAAAACTATTAAAAAAGTTATTTATTTCGAGCTAGAATAACAGATATTAACAGTAAAGAACCAAGTACCAGTGAAATTACAATACCAGCAGATCCCATCACTCGGATATGCTGGTTTGCAGGAATAGCTTTTGCAAGCATCATTAATGAGCTTCCAATCAGCAATGCAGACAGTATTATTGCGCAAATAATACTGGCGCTGATTTTGACGATTGTCTGCCGCATTTTTTCAAAACCGGTATACTCCATCTCTACTTTGAGTTTACCTTTTTTAATATTTTTAAGTAAAGTACGAATATCTTCAGGCATTTCGGCGGCTAAATTCAGTAAATCATAAAGAGGGTCGCCCATATTCAGAATAATTTTTTTAATATTAAAGCGATCCAAATATATTTTTTTAACATAGGGAGCAGCTAACTGTATAATATTCAAGTTAGGGTCCAGGCTGGTTGCGAGCTTTTCCAGGGAAATAAGTGCTTTTATCATAAGAAACAAATTTGGTTTCATTCTCATATGATTATCAGCGAGTATTCCCAGAACCTGTTCAAGAAATTTACCGAATTCCATATACTTTAACGGCTGAAATAAGTACTCATCGATTACTTCAGTAAACCTTCTCTGCAGTTCGTCTCTATCAGGTTCAGTATCATATATAGTAAATTTTAAAATGTAATTAATAATTTTATCATTTTTTTTATTAATTACCTGCATGAGAAGCCCGGAAAACATCTCTCTTTCCTGTTGAGTGACAACTCCCATCATCCCAAAGTCAATATAACAGATAGTATTATTTGGCATAATAATTATGTTGCCAGGGTGCGGATCTCCATGAAAGAAGCCATCTTCAAATATCTGTTTTAAAAGTGAATTAGCTCCGCGTTCAGCTATTAATTCTAAATCATATTTTTCATCTTGCAGTTTTTGTATATCAGAAGACTTTATTCCATCAATATATTCCATAACAAGCATTCGTGAAGTACTAATACTTTTATATGTTCTGGGTGCGTAAATAGTATCATCTTCAGAAATAGAACGGACAAAACGCCTAGTCTGTTTTAATTCAATTGTAAAATCAATTTCTTTTTCAAGGCTTTTTGCAAATTCTTTTATTATGGCGCTTGGTTTATGAATATTAAATTCCAGTATATGTTTTTCCATCAGCAAGGCCAAATGATACATAATTTCAATATCTGTTTCAATTATTTTTTTTATTCCCGGGCGTTGAACTTTTACAACTACCTGATGTCCTTGATAACAGGCCCTATGTACCTGTCCTATTGATGCAGCTGCCAGTGGAGCTTCATCGAAACTATCAAAAATTTCTTTAGGCAGTTTACCGGTTTCTGATTTGATAATTTCCTTAACCTGCTCATAAGAAAAAGAAGGAGCGCTGTCCTGCAGCTTTGACAGTTCCTGGGTATATTCTATTGGAATTAAGTCAGGGCGGGTAGCGAGTATTTGTCCAAGTTTAATAAAGGTAGGCCCAAGATTGGCCAGAGCCATTCTGAGTCTGACTTGCTGAGGTATTTTTTCCAGTTTTTCTTTGGGACCGGTAGTAATAGCATTTCTACTCATTTCCAGAAATTTATCGATGCCCAGGTAATCGATAAGATTGCCGAAGCCATATTTAATAAAGATGTGCAAAATCTGCCTGAAACGTTTTAGGTTTCTATATGAATGGGAAATGCGGGTTATTTTTCTAATTGTAATCATATTTTTTGCCCATGATGTTTAAATTAATAGTATATATTTTGAGTTTAAGTCATTAATAGGTAATAATACTAAGCTACTTGATAAAAAAGAAAGAAAACAGTTTTACTTAGCTTATTAACTAGAAGCTGCACGAAAAGAATTTTTCTTAGCCGTTTCTAATTAAATGTAAATTTTTCAATAAAAAATTTGTTCCTGAACAATTAATACAACATATTAATTGTAAAGATCTTAAACTTTAATTCAGGAGCAAACAAAAATGCTAATAAACTTTACGCCTTATTTATTTGATTTCAATGCAATTAGCAACTTAGACACCGAGATTATG
>CAZGAI010000576.1:0-2564 GCA_964523175.1 uncultured Victivallales bacterium
CTTTAAGTTGAATTTTCTTTCCGTTGAAATATTTATTTAAAACATAGTTTGTATCTCTTTTTACATTTTGAAATTCAAAATCATGAAAGGTTCCAGTTGCTTTAAAATATGAAGCAAGCAGAATAAAGTGAATTTTAGTCTTTGTTGTTTTAAATTTTTCTACAACTTTCATCTCCTCTTCATTCAGGCTTATGTAAAAATCTCTGTCTTTAGGAGTAAATCTGGGGAAACCAAAAATCTCTTTTACTTCATGTTTAGAAAGAATGTTAAGTCTTTTACTGTCTGTTGCCATATTATAATCCTGTCTCATTAAACGGTCGTTTGATGAGACAGGATTACCATATGAATAAAAACGGTAAAAGATTAAATATTCTAACAGAACAGGAAATCAAAGAATCTTTCGGTTTCCCCAGATTTAATCCAAAAGACAGAGAATTTTATATTAACCTTAATGAAAAAGAAATGGAAGTAGTTGAATCTTTTAAAACTAAAAAAGCAAAAGTTTATTTTATTCTCCAGTCATCATACTTCAAAGCTACCGGTACTTTTCATGATTTTGAATTTCAGATAGTTAAAAGAGACACCAATTATATTTTTAATAAATACTTTCATGGTAAGAAGATAAAGTTTGAAGGAAGACCCTGGAAAAAGACAAGACTAGACCAGAGAAAGCTGATACTGGAATTATATGAATACAAGTCATGGGATGAAAGTGCTATATCTTTTTTCAATACAAAACTTCTCAAACTGTTAAAAATCCATGCCAACCACATAGAAGTTTTCAAAGAGGCTTTCATACTGCTACGAAATGAAAAAATTATACTCCCTCCATATCGAGTTCTTCAGGACTGTTTGTCAAGAGCAATGTCTGAAGAGAATGAACGATTAAGAAATATTCTGGATAAAACAATAACACCATCTCAGATTTCTCAACTTAACAGAATGTTGAGATAAAAGCTGGGTAATTGTAATTTTATTAAACTCAGGATTAAACTTTGAAGACTGCTTTGGGAAAACTTCTGTAATGGTTGTATCCCACTTCAATTTTCCCTGTTCAATTAGCTTTGCTGCAATTGTTGCCGTCATTGCTTTAGTACATGAAGCAATCATCCAACGATCGTTTAATGTTACTGGTATATTTGTCCCTTCTTTCCTTACCCCTACAGCACCTACAGCTACAATTCCTCTGATGTCTACAATTGCGGCAGCAACTGCTGGAAGCTTAAACTCTTGACGTATAGGTTTAAGTATGTCTGTAACAACTTTATTTCCTGCTACAGGGCAGAAGGTTTTAAAAGATATTTCAAGTTTAGCTTTCTCTGCCTTGCTCACTTTAGGATTCCAGATAGGGATTGCATCTTTATTAATTTTTCTTTTCTTCCCTGATTTATTAGTTGGTGAGCATCCTATCAAAAGCATTAAGGCAAGCATTAACGAACTTACAAAATAAGATTTTCTTCTTCCTTTATTTTTCATTTTTTCCTTTGTAGCTAACGTCTTTGATCTCTTATATTTTTGCAGCGGAGCAAGAAAATATTAAGAGCATCTACTGGTTATAAGCTTTTGTTTTTGTACCAAATTGTTTTTCCCAATAGTTTGTTTGGTAAAATTAGAACCACAGCTTTTTTTGATAATTCTTTTGGTGTTTTATTTGGATTGTTTTTTAAATAATCTATCAGTGTTTCTTTTGGGTTATTCGGATAATATTTTTTTAATGATCTTACTAAGACATCCACTTTACGTCCTTCGTATTGTTTAAAATCAGGATGTTTTCCAAACTTTGGATCTTTTAAATCCCAGCTCCAAACTGTTCTATATGGCAAATGTTCTTGGTTGTACGGATAGAAAAACCAAACATCAAAATCTTTTATCCCATTTTTTTTATCGTAGTAGTGCATTGCGGCTCCTTGACAAAGTGCAACACATAAAGGTTTGTAAATATTATATAAACTTTGCCATTTAGTACCGTCACCTTTTACAAAATAACTTTGAAGACAATCAATACTTCCTTGTAGTAGAGTTATTAAATCTTCTTTCGTTATTTCTGAATAATTTCTTTCTTCAATCATATTTTTTTCTTATAACGTGGAAATCACTTATTTTTTATGAGCCTAAGCGAATAAAAAATTAAGTGCATTGATTTTGTTCTGATTTTTTATTTTAATTCTGTATTATATTTTTTTAAATACTTGATAACTTTCAAATAAATATATGTAACAGATTTGGCTTTTATAGAATGCTGTAAAGGCATATTACAGTAGTAAGGATGTGGAGGGACAAATGTCATTTCTAATGTAATAGGCAGTTTGCCTCCGTCTTTTATTGTCAATACTCCTGAATATTCTATCCACTCTTTTGTTGGATGAACATAACAAGATATACATTCTTTAGATTCATATATAACATCATATTTTTTCATTATATATTACTTTGTATTATTATCAGAACATATTTATTATATAGTTTCCTCTTTTGACGGGAAATTGATATCATTTTTATTTTTTATTTTTTTTTTAAATTTCATTTGAGCCTAGGCCTGACTATATAACTACTGATTTTTAGTT
>CAZGAI010000577.1:0-2554 GCA_964523175.1 uncultured Victivallales bacterium
GATAATTTGAGATTACAATTCACATTGCTGCATTTTCATTCAGTTTCAGTATATACTTATCCGTTACATGTTTTTTTTATTTTTCTTTATTTAATATTTTAAGATATTCTGGTTTTTCTATATCTGTAAAGTATGTATTATAAATATATTCATCAAGTTCAATAGCACTATTAGAAATATAATATTTCTTTAAATCAAACAATCCCTTTGTTGCAGAATATGCATTTCCACCATTTATATAATAATGAAACTTGCTTTCAAGTTCCATTGCATTGAATACATTACAAACTGAATCTGTTAAGGAATCGTGTAATTTTGCTCTCCAACGTTCTTTACCGTCAGGATTGAGATAATATTTTCTAGGAGTTGCACCAACAAAGTTTTTAATGTTATTCGAGAAGAACATGGTTTTTCTCTTACTTGCACAAGGTATCGATATTCTATAATCAAATTCTTTAAAGAATTTTGGAATAAAGATTGATTGTTTTTTTATTTTTATTTCTATAGTATCTGTATTATCTATTTCGATTATATTAACATTGTTATTTATGAAAAAATCCAATAGCCCAATTGTTTTTAGGTTTTCTTTCAAATAGCCATCTGCACTTTCACATATGGTTAAATAGACCTTATTTTCTAAAAAATATTCAACCACTTTCTTTAGCAAAACTGTATCAGTTCTCGGGTGGTTTATTTCTGGAGGTCTACACAAGTTAATTTTAATCAGTACACTTAAATTTTTTAAATACTTCGATTCTATTTCTGTATTTATAAAAAGTTCTGAAAGTTTCTGATTTTTATTAATAGGCTGTATCATTTTATCTTTGTAACGTTTATGGTCATCTGCCGAGCGATTAGCGAGGTTAGATGCACCTATTGGTTCTCAGATTTTCTTTATTCTTTTATAAATTCTAGCTCTTTGCATGTCATGCTTGGAACAAATTCAATTATATCATAATCAGCAACTTCATTAATGTAAAATGGGTCATCTTTCAATTCACTCAATAATTCTTTTTTGCTTTTTGCTTTAGCTAATATGACTCCTCCAGTTCTTGGAATCTTTCTTCCAGATGCAAGGAATATATTTTTTGCATATTTTTCTTTTAGAAATTTAACATGTGCTTCAATGAATTTATCGACTTCTGATAAGTCTTTTTTGTATGTTAATGAAACGATGAACATTTTCTATCCTTTTTTACTGAGAACGTTAATAGTCACCTGCCGAGCGATTAGCGAGGTTAGGTGCACTTACTTGTCCGCATTTATTTGCATATTCATATATAAACTCAATATCTTCTGATCTTTCAAACTCGTTATTTATATTAGATTTTTTATCAAAGACAATCATCCAAAATTTTGTTTGATATAGTCCTCGTGCATTATGAAAAATATTTTTTAATCTATTTAGTTTTAAAATATCCTTTAATATATTCTTTTTGAATTGGTTATTACTTTCTCCGTTTGGTCGTCGAAATTTAAGTTCAATTATTGTTTTAGGTATAATAAATCCATAACCTTTACTTGGTAATTGTGAATAATTTAGCACGTTTAAATCTGCTACACTGATTAGGACTATATCTGATCTAAATCTTAAATTTCCATCACCATTAAATTTTTTAGGGGTCGTTGTACTCTTCTCTATTGACTAGTAGATTGTTATCAATATAAAAGGTTCTATACAACTCTTAAAACTTTGATTTACATTTAAATTCATATATTTAAGACTTATTAAAAAATGACATATCTTACAACGACCCCTATTTTTTTGAATTCATGGGCTGAGCTTTGCGAGGTTCGGAGCAATGATTTGTTACAAAAATCTATTATTTTTATTTCGCCAAGAGGGGATTATTCATCAAAATATTTTTTTATCCATTCAAGATTTGTTTTCATAAATTGAAGATAAAGTCTAGGATTGTAGTAGTCATGAGTACAGTTAGGATATCCAATTAACTTTACGGTTTTTCCTTCTTTTTTCAGTGCATGATAAAATTCTTTTAATTGAGTATGAGGTACATTTTGGTCAGATAAACCACCTTGTAAAAGAGCAGGTGTTTTTATGTTTTTAATATGAAAAATAGGAGACCGCTCGATATAAAGTTCTAAGTTATCTCTAAAATTAGCATTCAAATAGCCTTCCATTTGCTCTTTCCCATTCGTACCTGCTAAGCTTATAAAATCAGTTACTCCCGCTCCGATACTGTGATTTTTCACATTTATCACGGGATCCGAAATCAGGTTCTATTCTGGTATAATCCCGGGTTAAATATGCTAATTTTCAGATAAAAAAAAGGACGGTCAAATGATATGACCGCCTTAGTTAAATTAAAATATGGTGTTGAATATTACCTGCAGATATTTTCCCTGTTTTTTAATTTTAAGCTTAAAAAGCTGAGCCTGGAGTTCATTATCACTGATAGGCACAGCTCCATGATTTGAGGTATAGGTTTGCCCAAGTTAAATTCCCTCTTTTTTTTAAAATCCCCAAACTTGCATTTCAAATAACAAGAATGACCTTATAATTTTCAATCGACCAAAATTTCAAAAACAAGGC
>CAZGAI010000578.1:0-2529 GCA_964523175.1 uncultured Victivallales bacterium
CATTATCTATAAATAGTTTATGGTGTAGAATAATATTTAGCGCATTAGTGTTCTTTTTGTTTTTGACTATACGATCAAGTGTAATATTTATGGGATTCTCGATATTGTTTTTTGTGTTAATATATGGGGCCAAATCTATAAAAAAGAAAATTATCCGAACAGGAATAACTTTTATCCTTTTATTTCTCCCTTATTATGCTTACAGCAAAACCATTACATATTTACGAAATTATAACCACTCTAAATTTAAGCTCCCAGCTTCTACAGATAACTATAATGATAGTTACCATTTAATTTGGCATGGAATCTATTGTGGATTAGGTGATTATGGGAAAGATAAAGGATTTAAGTGGCTTGATGGAGATGCTCTGCAATATGCTAAGTCATTAGACCCAAAGGTAAATGGATATATGGCTAAATATGAAATGATCCTGAAAAAGAAGGTTATTTATACGATTTTTAAAAGTCCTTTATGGTATGCAAAAATATTATTGCTAAGAATTAAACGAATATTTTGGGATGACTGTAACTTTTTTGCTTGGAAAGGATTCTCTAAAATATATTTACAAAGGCCTTTTTTTGTTAAATTTTCTTTGATTCTTTTCCTTTTGATATCGATTACATTAAAAAGTTACAGAAATAGAGAATTTAAAATATGGGTATTTTTAATTCCTTCAATTTTTACAGGCCTTTTTATTACGACAGCAGGTGGTCCAAGATATTATTTTGGATTAATGCCTCTTATGTTTATACCATTAGCCTTCGTTATATCTTTCTTTACTCAGCATATTATATACAAAGTTATTAGAGGTGAAAAATATGAATGATGATAGGAGAGAAATTCGAGTTACTTCAAATATTAAAAGTAGGGATATCGAAAAACCTAAAATCCAAATTATTGTACCCGTCTATAATGAAGAAGAGGTATTATCTTTATTTGTTGAAGCGATTAAAGATTGTTTAAATAAAATTAATTGTGATTGGAAAATACTTTTCGTTGATGATGGAAGTATGGATAGGACCCCATTAAAATTGGAGGAGATTACATTTGAAAATGAACAGATGTATTTCATTCAACTTTCAAGAAATTTCGGACATCAAGCCGCTCTTAGGTGTGGGTATGAAAATGTAGAAGAGTGGGGTGACTTAATGATTTCCATGGATAGTGATTTGCAACATAGACCTGAACTTATAGATCGATTATTGGATGCCTGGAAATCGGATTACGATGTAATTCATACGCAGAAATCAAATACTGAAGAATTGAATGTATTCAGGAAATGGGTTACAAAAAATGCTTATTCCATTATTAAGAGATTTTCATCTATAGATATCGTTCCTCAATCTTCTGATTTCAGAGCTTTTGATAAGTTAGCTTTCAAAGCAATGTTATCATGCCGAGAGAGTAAACCTTTGCATAGAGGACTTGCTTCTTGGGTTGGGTTTAATCAATGTTCAATTTCTTATGTTGCTCCTAAAAGGGTAAAGGGGAAGTCAAAATATAACTTTAAACAACTATTTTCAATATTTGAACGATCGATTTTTGACTATTCAAATTTACCTCTTATACTAAGTTTATATATAGGGATATTTGCATTTTGCTTAAGTTCAGTTTATTTTTTGTGTTTATTATTTTTTGTATTGTGTGGTTTTGAAACCCCTTCAGGATGGTTGGCGATTGTGAGCATGATGATCTTTTTTAACTCCATACTTATGATTTTTATGGGGAATATAGGTGTCTATATTTCAAAATCTTATGATGGTATTAGAAGGCGACCCGAGTATATCATTAAAGAATATTTTAAAGGATAGTATATTGAAAGAATGTATTATCTGTAATTCGATAAAATCCGATTCGCATTTCGACAACTTAAGGAAATGCCAATACTGTGGTCATATTTTTTTTAATGGAGTTGGGGGGGCGGAGTTATATCAAGAAAAATATTTTAATGGAGAAGAATATCCAAATTATTTAGAACAAGAGTTTTTATTAAGAAAGTCAATGCGCAGGCATATAGAGCAGCTTTCTGAATTCATAAAAATTAAGGACAAAGAACTGCTTGAAGTTGGAAGTGCTTATGGGTTCTTTCTGGACGAAGCGAGAAAGGCTGGTGCATGGGTAAGAGGCATGGATGTTTGTGAAGTTCCATGCTGTTATGCAAAAGATGAATTATCCTTAGATGTTACCTGTGGAGATTTTATTCAGTCAGATGATATAGAATTGAATAGTTTAGATATTATTTGTATGTGGGATACTATAGAACATCTTGATGAACCCCATAAATTTATTGAAAAATGTCAGAAATTATTAAAGAAAGATGGATACTTATTTATTACGACGGCCGATATTTTATCAATGAATGCTAGAGTTCATGGTAAAAAATGGAGGCAAATACATCCACCTACTCATATTCATTATTTCTCAAAGGAAACAATGGGTCAAATGTGTGAAAATTATGGATTTGAAAAAATAGCCTATTCTACAAGCGCATACTATCACAATATTTATAATATATTAAGAAGTATAAT
>CAZGAI010000579.1:0-2521 GCA_964523175.1 uncultured Victivallales bacterium
TAAAGGAACAAAGATATTTGAAAAATGAAACATCAATTCTAAATTAACAAAAGAGATGGTGTATTTTGAAGTGACCACAAGTGGTGTATTTTAACCGACCGGTGACAATATTGAAAAAGGTGAAGCCTTAGAGTGGTTTATTGAAGATAGAAATACTTTTATTTTAAAGCGAGTTAATAAAATTAAATCGCTTATTGACAAATAGTTATTCTGTTAGGTTAACGCCAATGCGCTACTGCGGGATCTCTACAAAATCTGGCATCATTATATGCCATTTAAATATCCTGTTTATTTATGAGACTGCACACTAGTAATCCGAATCAATTCAATTATTGGAAATAAAGGCTTTCCTGAAATCT
Source organism: uncultured Victivallales bacterium (assembly GCA_964523175.1). Classification (GTDB taxonomy): domain Bacteria; phylum Verrucomicrobiota; class Lentisphaeria; order Victivallales; family GWF2-38-69. Next base: position 360 of record CAZGAI010000579.1, read on the forward strand.
AAACCCGTTGGATCCTGATAAACAGAGAGTCCAAATTCAGGAACTGCAGTAAGAAGGTGATCAAAGATATCAGCCTGTATCCCCTCATAATTGACCCAGTTAGTATCATTAGTAAATACATATACCTGTAAAGGCAGGCCTTTTTCTGTCGGTTGAAGCTGCCTTACAATAAATGTCAAATTCTTACTGATCTTATTATTATGCATTAGATACTGTTTAATGTAATACCTAAAGGTACCTATATTTGTAAGCCTTCGTCCGTTCATTGCTGAGCTTTCTGTATCAATACCTATTTTTTTATTATGTAAATTTAGTTCTTCAACCTTGCCGCTTAAATATTCTCCGAGATATTCAAACTTTTTTAACCGGTCTATATCACTGCGATCTAAAAACTTAAAACTGTTCATATCAACATTAATAGAGCGTTTTATTCTTCTACCGCCTGTTTTAGTCATTCCTCTCCAGTTTTGAAAAGAGTTGGATACCAATGCATATGTCGGCACACTTACAATTGTTTTATCAAAATTCTGTATCTTTACCGTCGTCAGTGAGATATCAATTACATCTCCATCAGCATCAAACTTAGGCATTGTTATCCAGTCTCCCTTACGGATCATTTTCTGAGTTGAAAGCTGAATACTTGCAACAAGCCCCAGTATTGAATCTTTAAAAATCAGCAGCGAAACAGCGGTTAACGCACCCAGTGCCTTTAACAAAGTCCATGGGGACCTCTGCAGCAGCATTGATATTATTACAATTATAGCAACTAAAACAATAATTACTTTAAACATCTGCACAAAACTTTTTATTGGAGTATGCAGAGACATCTCGTATTTGTCATAAATTTGTACTATCGAATTTAAAATAGAATTTGTTATTATTACACAAATAATAATGATATAAATCAGACAGATTAAGTGTATAAACTTTATCAATCCCAGAGATTTTACAGAAAACAGTAAATCAACAAAGTAGTATATAGCAACAGCAGGGATAATTAGGGCTATACGGCCCGGAACGCCATTTTCGATAAAAATATCATCCCATTTGTTAGTAGTATGTTTAATTATTGAATGTAGAAAACGAAGTAAAAAATTTTTAAGAATAATTTTAATAACCAAACTTATTATGACAATTATACATAAAAGGCTTAAATATGCCAAATTGTGGGAAATTGTTTCGGGTAACTTAAATGATAAGAAAAAATTTGTTAAATAGGTAATTACCATACTTCAACACCTCCTGCTTGATATAATTACTTTAGCCTAACAAGTAAAACTTGTTTTTATTTTTGTGACAAAGATATTATTGTCTGTCAGCAACTTAAAAAGCAAATCCCTGTATTAAATATATATAAGAATTATTTATATAAATATTATCTTTTTACGTTGTTATCCACCCACATAAATGATATATATTCTAAAACATACAACTAAAAGGTTCTAAATTTATGGGCAATATAATTCTATGGGCAATAATAATAATAGCGGTTGTTATGGTTGTTTTAAAAATTATCCGTGTACTTTCCGGTAAGTCAGACTGCTGCTCAGATTGTTCAAACAAATCAGACTGCAAAAAAAATTCTGAGAACAAGAAGCCTTAGTTTTACTTGTTACTAATGTTACAGTTTTTAAAATTATTTATTATTTTTAGTTGAGTATTGATTTTTGGAATTTTGCTTAAACGCGTCAAAATATTCAACACATTATGCTATGCCCTACAGCTCAGTGTAATATATGTCAGCAGTTCATCTCTTAGCTTTCACTTCTCTACAAATATCTTCAGCAAGATTTTCTTCGCCAGCTCCCATAATTAATTTTTGCGCTTCAGGGTGCTGATTATTAAACCATGTTTCCTGTCGTCTCGCATACCTTTTTGTCGCTGCAATAATCCTAACTCTCATTTCATCAAATTTAATCTCATTTGATAAAAACTTGGAGATGATCCCATATCCGATAGCCTGTCTGGCTGTTGGTGTTTCAAGCAACCCTTTTTCTATTAAAGACTTTGTTTCATCTATCCAGCCGTTTGACAACATCTTGACTGTCCTGTTACCAATTCTTTCAAACAAATCAGTCCGTTCTCTCGAAATAAAATATGCAGAAACAGGATAGCGAAGTCTAGCCTCATTCCATGCCTCACGCTGCTGCGTTATAGATTTT
>CAZGAI010000580.1:0-2521 GCA_964523175.1 uncultured Victivallales bacterium
CAACGTTTATTCTGGGTGGTTTGTATGCTTTTACCCTATACCCAAGAATCATAGTATTTTGGGAGGCTGCCAGAAGCTTTCAGAGCAGCTATCCAGTTATTTAAAAACTCTATCAGTTGAAATTGATTTTTGTTCACAGCAAAAGCAGTTAGAGTAATCGCATTAGTAAATTCAGGTTTAGTAGAATAGGAAAATTGAGGATAGATTATAGAAAAAGCGGCTCCTTCTTCTGCTGAGAGTACACAGGCATCAGCCTTAATTTTTCCCGTATAAAAATCAGCAGGGTCATCAAGTTGAATTAGTTTAGCTTTAGGAAAAATAGAGTGGAGAGTTTGATTAGATATAATTTCGTGAGAATAGGCAAGAACCAGTCCGGTCCGTTCTTTTATCTTTTTTAAATTATTAAACTGTGATATGTGGTCATATCGAGCAATAATTGCTGGATGAAGTGTAAATATTGGATTTGTCAGTTCATATTTATCTACGGTATCAAAAGTTATGCCAATTCCTCCTATGGCAATATCAACCTGGTTATTATTCAAGGCCGAATACATTTGTTTTTCAGTCAACGGATAATATACGAGTTTACAGTTCAGTTCTCTTGCAAGGTTATTTATTATTGCAGCATCTAGCCCCTGCAGTACACTTTTTTCCTTTTCAGGTAAAAAATCATTTTGGTATGAAAACGGTATTCTAGATGGTAAATAACCAACTTTTATGATACGACGTTTTATAATTTCTTTTAATAAATTTATATTTTTCCATTTAAAAATCTTGGATTTGGCTTCTGGTTGTTTGATAATTTTAGTCTGTACAGGATCTGATATATTCATAGACATCAATTTTTCTTTAATATAATCTTTAGGTTTGAAGTATTTTTCCAGTAAACCACCTACGCCCCAGAATAAAGAAATTGATACTGCTATTATAAGAATAACTGTTAAAATAAAACTTTTTAATTTGAATTTGAGTAGACCACGCATGGAACAAATGCATAAAATAGTAAAAGCAAAAATATCTACTGCTGCTGTTAGAGAGCTAAAGTTGCCATTAAAAATACCAGCCATTAAATAAATTTGAAACATAGCTGGTTGAATATTAAATAAGCTAAGAAGAAAAGGAATTGTTACGTTTGCACTGGCAAACATTCCGAAAACACCACTGGTAAGAAATATTGGATATTGTGCCGGAGGCATTAACTGTCCCCCGGTGTACCAGGATGCAAAAAGAACAAAAATCAAAACCAGCATTTTACCACTGTCCGGAAAATTGAAGTAAACTGGTAGAATAGTCTGCTGCAAATCTTTATTTTCCTGATCATAACATCCATAACTTGTCATTAATTCTTTTATCCCACTTGCCACTAATGGAAGAATGACTAACAGACTTCCAGTAGTAAAAGCTGTCATCATGGCGTCTTTACTGACTCTAAGAAAATCCCGGTAGCGAAACGGCGTTAAAACTGACACAAGTAATGGTAATGCAAAAAATGAGAGCAGTAATGCAGATAAAATAAAAACAATGATATAAATTTGAATTTGAGAAAATTCTTCAATAGTTAATGTTCCGGCAGCATTTGCAGCCATTGCAAATACGCCAAGTGGAGTAAAGCGAACAATTTTATGAGTAAGTTTTGACATTATATCAACCAGAAGTTCACAAAGATCAAGCAAAGGACGCTTACGCTTTTGTTCTATACCTATAAGGCAGCAGCCCACAAGTAAGGAGAAAACAACTATGGCGGGTACTAGTTCATTTGCCAAAGAATAAAATGGATTTGATGGTATATATAGATAATAATAATTTACATTAGTTTGGACAGATTTTGCTGCCGAAAAGAACATCCTTGATTTCCAGTCTGGAAAGGCTAACTGAGATGCTATGACATAAAATAGAGACAGACACCAAAATAGCAGTAGAACCATTCCCCCTAAACCAGCAAGCCTCAATGCAACTTTTTTATTTAGACTGCCTATTCCATGTATTAGAGAAAAAAGCACATAAGGAATTACCGGTATTTGTAGGAATGTAATAAAAATATCAGCAGGTATACGCATTACCGAACATCGCTGTCCAAAGAATATACCAACAACAATACCTATAATTAGTCCAACTATAATCTGAGATGCAAGGCTCATTCCAAATAGTTTCTTGATAGGGCTTGTAACTTGTCTTTTAGGTCTTGATTTAGTTAGTGAATTCATTTAAATAATCAGTAATAATATTTCGATAATTTTGATTTGTTTATTTAAAAAGACTGGTTTGTACCTATAGTAAATTATCTTATATATTGAATTGATTCAAATTGATTTTTTATTATTTAATGATTTAGCCTTCCTAACGTAGATGACCTGAAAGCGAAGCCTGGATAATTGGAAAAATCAGCTAGCTATAGACTTTATAGAAACCATAGCTTACGTAGATTAAAATAGATATACTAATGAGGACAATAATGGCAACATTGGAATGTAATGCAATAATCTTTGACATGGACGGCACCCTGATAGATACAAACGAATGT
>CAZGAI010000581.1:0-2516 GCA_964523175.1 uncultured Victivallales bacterium
GGCCTACTGGTATTTATGCAAGAAAAATATGGTTTCTGTATGAATGGTTTACGGAAGTGAAACTAAATATTCCCGATTCTACAAAATGTAAAATAATAGATATACTGGACAACAAAAAATATTTTGTAGCTCAGGGTACATTTCATAAACGATACCGAATAAGAAATAATTTATTAGGAACTAAATTATTTTCTCCGGTTATCCGCAGAACTCCAGATCTGGAAATGTTTATTAATTTCAATCTTAAAGAGAAAGCTGCTTCTCTAATAGGCACAGTCTCTAAAAACCTTGTTGCAAGAGCGGCCAGTTTTCTACTGTTAGCTGATAGCAAAGCCAGTTTTGAAATTGAAGGAGAAAGGACTCCTGCAAGCAGGATTGAACGTTGGGGTAGAGCTGTATCTCAGGCAGGAAAATATCCACTTACCAAAAATGAGATTTTTCGTTTACAAAATATTCTTATTAAAGATACTCGTTTTACTCAAATAGGACTTAGAAAAGAAGGCGTATTTCTGGGAGAACGGGATAATGATGGGAATCCCCTGCCTGAATTTATTGGTGCCAGGCCGGAGGATTTAGAAATTCTCATAGATGCAATGATAGAAGCAAGTAACAATTTGGGCAACGCACAACTTGATCCGGTACTGCATGCTGTAGCCATTGCATTTGGTTTTGTTTATATTCATCCTCTTGAAGATGGTAACGGACGTATTCATCGTTATTTAATTCATCATATTCTCTCTGAACGAAAATTTTCGCCTCCGGGCCTGCTTTTTCCTGTATCAAGTTCTATGCTGAAGTATATAGAAAAGTATAGAGATATCCTTCGTAATCACAGTTTGCCATTGATGGATTTAATTGAATGGGATACTACAGAAAAAATGAATGTAAAGGTATTAGGTCAAACATCTGACTTATATAGTTATTTTGATTGTACAGAAGCTTGCGAGTTTATTTATTCATGTGTTAAAGAAACAATCAATCAGGACTTTCCGGAAGAACTTAACTATCTAATAGGTTATGACCGGGCAATGGAAAGAATAAATAACTTATTAGATATGCCTGACAATACAATACAAAAACTTCTTGTCTTTATACAACAGAATAACGGTAAGTTAGCCAAAAATCGTAGAGAAAAAGAGTTTGCAGAACTAAGCGATGACGAAGTAATCAAAATTGAAAATATTATTAACGAAGCATTTGCCAATAATGAATGAGTTTGTGAAGAATACTCTTGTTACAATGAAGGACAATTGAAATATTAATTTTATAAATTCACAGGCATTAACTTACAAGAAAGATTAAAAATAGAACTGTCTCTCCAGACTTATGAGCAGTCAGAAGAAAACTCGTTCATGATTGCTGCTGAAGATAAAAGGTGGATATCAATAAAATATTTCAAACGCAAGAGACGCAAAAGTCGCAAGGGTAGTTAAAAATAAATGAAATATTGCATTGAGTTTGCACTCAATTAACTATTCAGTTTATAAAATATTTGAAGCGGTTTAATTTTTTAATTGCGCCATTTGCGTCTTTCGCGTTAATCATTTTTCAGGGAATAATCTAAGTCGATTTCATTGTCAAAATGATATTTTGGTTCAATATCATTTTCAAAGAATGAATTCAACTATTTTTCCGTGAAAAATACTCGAAAAGATTTCCCCTCATAGTTATATACAAAGATATTTTTTTACCATTTAAACAAAGTTATTCAATAGTTATTGATGAACGCAAATAAGTTATGTTAACTTGGCCTATAGAGTTCATTCTTCATATTTTTTTATTTGGCGTAGGATTTTTTCCGTGGATTAAAATTCTTTAAATTAGTTAAGTTTTGAGAAATGTGTTGATAAAAAATCTTTATCTGGCAAAAACTGCTTAGGGAGTAGTATCTTTTTAGATTCAAAAGACTTAAAATAAATTTGAAAGGCATCGTTAGTTATATATTTTTTTAGGGATTGACCTAAAACTAAGCGATAATCTTTATCAAAAGAGATTAAATTACGGTCAAATGCAGCATCGTAAGTAGCAGATAAACAAAGCCCATTAGTTGGATTAAGGCGATTATTTTTGTCTTCAGCCCAAGGAAGAATATGGCTTGCACGAAGAACTTCTGGAATGTTCAAGCCATTAATACAGCATTGAGAACCATAATTTGTTAAAATCATTTTTCGAAAATAACTTTGATTAACTCTAGTTTTAATTAATTGCAAACGATCTTTACCAACAATACCCGGTATATCAATTTCCAATTGTGCAATATTATCTATCTCTTCGTTTAAAAGTATTTTGCTGATTTCTTCAGAGGACTTTTGTGATTGACTTTGAATCAATTTATTTAATTTTAAGTCGTATTGATAAATGATTAAAAACTGTTTATAGCTATTAACCGCCGCTGAATAAAACCCACCGCTCCAATAACTCTTTTTATAAGATTCACTAAAGATTCCTTTATTTCCTAGTTTCTGTTGTTCTACTAGAAATTTATATAATTCAATAATTTCAGTAACGCTGGTAAT
>CAZGAI010000582.1:0-2509 GCA_964523175.1 uncultured Victivallales bacterium
GATTAAAAGAGATTTTAATAAAGGTATCATTTACTACATTCTTGAGCAGGAAAATATTCTAATGGGATGCGTAGCCCTAGAGATAGTAGGTTCAAATCGTTGTTACCTGGAACGTCTTGCAGTAAAGCCTGAATACAGACATCACGGTTATGGTAAATTACTTGTTGAAAATTTTATATTAGCAGCAAAAAAACTTAATATGAAAACAATAGGTATCGGCACCATTGGTGAACATACTGTATTAACTGATTGGTACAAGAATTTAGGTTTTATTTATAAAAGGACAAAACAGTTTCCACATTTACCTTTTTCTGTATCTTTTATGGTCTATAAAATTAAAGCTAATGAGTAACAATTAATGATAAATCAAAATAAAATAGAAAAACAATGCCCCCTCTGTCTTTCAGAAGGTACAGATTTTTTTCATAAGGATAAGTTTCGTACATATTTTACGTGCAATACATGTGAGTTAATTTTTGTTCCACCATCTCAACGTTTACTTTCAGAGGATGAGAAAGAAAGGTACGACCTTCATAAAAATTTTCCATACGATCCCAATTACAGAAAATTTTTAAGTCGTATATTTAACCCTATGCAAAAACTGATTGCGCCTCAGAGCAAAGGGCTGGACTTTGGTTCAGGGCCAGGTCCAACCCTTTCATTGATGTTTGAGGAAGCCAGGCATGTAATGACAGTCTACGATCATTATTACGCAAACCAACCATCTGTATTTAATAAACAATACGATTTTATTACTGCAAGCGAGGTCGTTGAGCATCTATTCGAGCCTAAAAAAGAACTTGAGAGGTTATGGAGCTGTATAAAGCCTGGCGGCTATCTGGGAGTCATGACAAAACTCGCACTTGACCATGAGGCTTTTACTGCCTGGCACTACAAAAACGATCCAACACATGTATGTTTTTATTCAAAGCATACATTTGAATGGTTAGCTGAACAATTCCAGGCTAAATTAACTTTTGCAGATAAAGACGTAATGATTTTACAGAAAATATAGCAGTCCATCTTAGGAAATGTAGAATCGTCACACTGTAAAGGAATAAATAAAAATAGCTAACTGAATTTAAAAATATCGTTGAAATAGAAGAAAGTAAAACTGAGTATATATTAATATTGTAACAACGGATCTGGAATGAATTTATCTGATACAGAAAATTTAATATGAATCACAATCAAAATATTAATATTTTAAAGTACTTAAGAAGCTGTTTAGCAGATTCTGTACGGATGGATATTAATCTTGATAAATGTAAAAAATCACCAATTGGAAAAAAAATCTTTGAAGATGGATTTATTACTACTGAACATGCAAGTAGGTTATTAAAAAAGTTAAGCCTATTAGATGAAAAGAACAGGAATAAAGATTTTGTTGTTAAAGCTCAAATAGCACCTATATCTATTACCCCTGCTTATATAAATGCTCAATCAGAAAAAAGAAAGATTGATAAACCTGTATTCCCTCTATGGATTCCCTGTATATTAAAAGTTTCATTCAGAAATAATAAGTATTTGGTTAGTTTTGAAGTAGATGAAGATATTTTGCCCTGGATACCGCGCAACCTGTTATCTCCTATTCAAGGTAATCCAAAAATTATTGTAGCAGACGTTGATGCTGTTGACATTTTTTTAAATAGTAAAGGCAGAAAATTTACTACAGAGGATACCTGGAAAGAATATATTAAATATGCTGAAAAATTTCTTAAAGAAATAACTGGCCTAAGCTTTAAAGAAACTATTTTTGATGGCTGCATTGTTAAGAAAAATTATCTTTTAGCCGTTAGTACAATAGGTAATACAACAAAATCAATATTAGGTGCTTATGACAAACTTATTGTTGAAGAGAATATTCCGCAATTATTAGAAAATATAATTGATATAAACCTACCTGTAAATAAGGTAGAACTTGAAACTACCAGCTATTTCACTCAGTCTAACTTACATAAAGGACATGCAACAAATAAATATCCACTGGCTGATACTCAAAGAAGAGCACTGATGAATTTTGTTGCATGTGCAGATGGTGAAATTTTTGCATGTAGCGGACCACCTGGCACCGGAAAAACAACTTTGATACAAAATGTTTTAGCTACATTGATGGTAGAACAGGCCATTAACAAAAAGAATGCTCCTGTCATTATATGTTCTTCAACAAACAACCAGGCAGTTATCAATATCATTGAAAGCTTTAACAAAATAGATGTTAACGATAATAGTGGGCTTACGGATAGATGGTTGCCAGATGTTAATTCATTTGGACTATACTTACCATCAAATGAGGCTGCTAAAAAAGTTAAAGATAATGATAATATACATGTTTCTAAAGACCTGGGTGAAGACTCGACAAGTATTGATGGCTTTGCTAAAATGTTATTGGATAAAAAGTATATCGGCAAAGCTAAAAAAGTATTTATTTATAATTTTAATAAATACTTTAATAAAAACGTTACCAAGATTTTTGAAATATCAAATTATCTTCATGAAAAGTTAACTG
>CAZGAI010000583.1:0-2509 GCA_964523175.1 uncultured Victivallales bacterium
AATTTCTTTTTCTTCCCCTTCTATTTCATACTCTATTTCCTGATAAGCTATTTCCTGATTACGAATACAGTGTCTGGATCGATGGTAAGTATGAAATTATTGGCCCGGATCTGGAAAGAAGAATTAAAGAGAAAATATCCGACAACACTTTGATGGCCAGTGTTCCACACCCTGACAGAGATTGTATTTATGATGAAGCAGAACTGTGTAGGATATCCAAAAAGGATGATCCTGAAGTAATCTCAATGCAAATTGAGTTTTTAAAAAAAGAAGGATATCCTAAAAATAACGGTTTATGCGATACTGCTATAATTTTTCGCAAACATCATGACCCGAAAATTAAAAATATAATGAATGATTGGTGGAATGTTCTTAAAAAATATTCTTTTCGCGATCAACTTAGCTTTGGTTACGCACTATGGAAAAATAACTTCAAAATAGATTATCTTTTTTCACAAAGCGATTCACCATCACCAGGCAACAACAAAGACTTTATTTTTCATTTCCACAAAAGATAATCAATAATTTCAACAATTAGATAGAATCATTTCTTAAGGAAAAACTATGAATATTTTTTCAATTATAAAAAAAGAAATAAAGAGAAAGCATAAGAAAAAGTTCAGAAAAGAACATGAAAACATTCTAGCTGAAAAAATAATTGATCACTATTCAAATAAAAAAAATATTACAGAAGAAGAGAATGAAGCTGTAGAATATTTAAAAAATAACGGTTTTTCAATATTTCCATATAAATGGTATAATGATGGATATAACCCGCAATCAGTAAAAGTTTTTATTGATGATCCCTCAGGATTAAAATACGTATACCAAGATAAAAAGAAGATATATTTCCCAAGGAAATGGAAAGAAAAGAAGATACAATCTGCCTGGAATGGCCTTCTGCTTGAGCAGCATATCCAATCTCCTCATAGATATTTGACTGATTCTTTCGACATTACCCAGGATGATATCATTATTGATGTTGGAGCTGCAGAAGGTAATCTTTCATTGAGCGTCGTAGAAAAGTGCAAAAAAATATATTTGTTTGAAACTAGCCTAAAGTGGATTGAGGCTTTAGAACAAACGTTTAGACCATGGAAAGAGAAAGTCGTTATTGTAAAAAAATATGCTTCTGATAAAAATACTAAAAACGAAATTACTTTAGATAATTTTTTCGGAGAAAACTTTCCTGATAATCTTTTTATTAAACTTGATGTTGAAGGTGCAGAATTGAGCGTTTTAAAAGGATGTAACAAACTACTTTCTGATTGCCGTAACATAAAGGTTGCTGCCTGCACTTATCATAAACAAAATGATCCAGAAATCATCTCAGAATTTCTCATTGAAAAAGGATTTAGCATTGATTTTTCCAAAGGTTTCTTGACATTTTTTACTGATTTTGAAGAGCTAAACTGGCCTTACTTATTAAGGAGAGGGATTCTAAGAGCAATAAAAACAAATTAAAATAAAGAATACAAGTAAACGCACTACGCTCGAATTAAAAGTAATCAAGTTGTCAAGTTGAGAAGTACAAATATTATAACTACACACTGTGCTTTTATATCCTATAACTTTATAACATTGAAAATTAATGCTTTACAAGCGAATTCCTATACTATTAAATTACATTCCAAAGCCAACTTTTTCATTTTCTTTAAAAGGGTAATTATTTTCTTTTAAGTAATTATAAAGAACTGATTTATAGTTGCTGTTCTTAAGCTTACACTCTAACCATAAAAATTCCTGAACAACATCTTTATCAATGAAAGGATACCTGCCTTCGAGTCCAAATGCACCTGAAACATATTCCTCTTTCATCAAATACGATACCATGGAACTTTCATAAAAACTGGCCCATGGAAAGACTTTTCTCAAATCTTCGGGAAATAAACCACCAAAATTAGAGTGCTCATAAAACTTTTTCCCACCAAAGCCATAGTCTGCAAATATTTCATCTGCTCCGCAACCAGTAATATAGATTCTCCGTTCATTCTCCCTTGCTATTGAACTTATGAAGGCCATACCAGTTGACCCCCCATCAGATCTTATACCACGGGTAAATTCGTTGTAATCACTTGTATCAGAATATATTTGAAATTTAAAATCTTCAACATTCTCTCTAATAAAACTTTGTGCTTTTCTTTTTTCTTTTTTCTTTTTTTTGTAAATAAAGCCTTTAGAGGGTGATTTTATCAAGCTGTGTCTTTCAGTTAAAACATCTACATCTTCATACCCAACTGTACTGTATGCATGAAAGTCAACATTTTGCTTTGTTAGTTCACAGGCTATCACACCGCTATCGTAACCGCTGCTCAATCCAATAAAGACTTTCTGTTTACTTGTTATATATCTTTTTTTTATAGATCTTTCAAAAGCAGCTGTCCAGTCATCGTAGCTATTTTTATATTGTTTTAAATCAAAATCATAAACCGAAAGTTCATCCAGGATTCTGAAATTTTCCAAATCTATTACATAAGTAGTATTAGCTTTTAACTTTACTGAGTTTGGA
>CAZGAI010000584.1:0-2502 GCA_964523175.1 uncultured Victivallales bacterium
AACGGTAGGAATATGATAACATTAATGACATTAAATACGGTATGTGCCATTGCTATATGCCGTGCTATATTTTCAGGAATAACTGCAAAAACATCACCAGTTGTGATTGCATTAATTAGATATAAGAAAATGGGAATGTCAGTACCGGGGTAAGGAACAAAAAACAGAATGAACATATATAAAACACCGAGAACATTAAATAGCATATGTGCCAGTGCTGTTTGCCTGGCTCTTTCGTTTGTACCGATAGAGGCCAGCAAAGCAGTGATTGTTGTACCTATATTATCTCCCAGAATTAAAGGAACCGCTGTGTAAAAATTGATGAGCCCTCCCATAGCCAGGGCCAGTGCAATGCCGATTGTGGCCGAACTGCTTTGGATTAGTACTGTCATTGCTGCACCGATACCTATTGCTCCCAGCACGGCTCCTATAGGCATATAACCGTTAATCGGAGCGCAGTTGAAATGACTGAAAAACTCGATAAAGGAAGGGAATTTGCTGAGTAGTTTTAATTCACCTCCCATTAATCCCATGCCGTAAAATAGGAAACCAAAACCGAATATGGTCTGCCCCCAGCCCTTTATGACTGTTCGCTTGGAAAGCATCATTATAATAGAGCCGATAATGATAGCTGGAAGAGCCAGGCCGCCAAGCTTAAAAGAGATCATCTGTGCTGTTACTGTAGTACCGATATTGGCTCCGAAAATAATACCAATGGCCTGCGTCAATGTTAATAATCCAGCATTTACAAAACCCACTACCATAACAGTGCATGCGCTTGAAGACTGAATCGCGCCTGTAACAACTGCACCTGCTAAAATAGCAATAAACCTATTCCGGGTGAAAAATCTTAGTATTCCCTTCATTTTTTGGCCGGCAACTAGCTGGAGGCCGTCACTCATCAGTTTCATGCCGTAAATAAATATGGCAAGCCCACCTAAAACCGTAATAATAAGAATTACTACGTCAATACCCATTTCAGGTATTTGAATTCCTCTGAAATTTATACCATGTTCCGGGCTGTTTACTTCAGCATTTATATTATATATGCCGGTTGTATTTCCTATCTTGACTTTTGTGGCAGCCATACCATCTTTATTCGTTAGAGTGCTGGTCGGACTGCATGATGCTTTGATAGATTTTTTTTCAGGAGAAGAAGAAATATTAAAATAAACTTTAGCACCTTCAACTGGATTGCCTCCGGTATCTACCAGTTTTAATGTAACCGGATCAGTCAGCTTATTGCCGGTATAGGCTTCCTGATTCATGCCTGTAATTGAAACACCTGAAATTACCCGTATAATCTTAGTCTTACTAGAATTATCAGGTACAATTTTGAAGTACTGGTCGCCAATTTTATTTCCGGATATAATCTTTACAGATACGCCTCCTCCTGATTTTGAAACAGCTGTTTCCGGCTCAAACTTCAAATCTGAACCTTTAAGAGGAATAAATTTTACATTAGCTCCTCTAACCGGCTGTCGACTTCCTTTGCCTCCGAATATTCCAGGGATATTTGGGCCAAGTAGTTCAATTTTAAGCTTTTCAGCAGCAGTAGAGTTTGGCAAGACACATTGGTTAGCTCCCTTAATAACAACTATTTTATCGACAAATTTATTTGGATTGTCATTTTTACACCCCGGAATAGCAATAGCAAATACACATATCAAAGAAAAAATAATAGCAGGTTTAATTATTTTCATCTAGCCGTCTTTATCTCACTTCCATGTTAATATTTTGGTAATAATTTAAGCTTAATAGAAAGCCCCTGTAAGGAGACTTTTTAGTAAATTAGGTTTAAACATGTTTTTTTTAAGAATATTTGGAGAAAACAACTTCTATATTTATATCAGCATCGCAGATATCTGCAATTTTTATTAAAGTATAGACTGATATATTTTTACCATTCTCAATTTTTAAAAATTCACTCTTTTTTATATTCAGTTTTTTGGCTATTTCTTTTTTTGTTAACTTTGAATGTCTTCTAAGTTTAGTTAAGGCATTGGATATTTCAATATTCGTTTTGGCCTTGGTCACTTTATGCTTATGTATTGGATTGTCAATAAATGACTTTACAACTGGTGATTTTATTTGTTTTTTTTCCATCTAAATTCCTTTTATAATTTATTTTCTGAGTTATCTGTTCTAATAATATAATTTTTCATTTTGAACCTCCAAAATTATTAGTTGATAAAAAATAAATTCAGGATCAGTTTGTAAAATTTTATTCCTTAAGTGCTTTGTGTATAGCCTTGTAAACTTTAGAGTTCGTTTTATCTCTCGGTTCTCCGGTTATTGAGTATTTTTCCAAAGAAATTTTATAAAGTTCAAATAAAAGCTCTTTTTCGGATGGTTTGATTTCCAGTTTGATTTTAAGCGTTTTCATTATCAACCCTTTTTTGTATTTATAAATGTTTTGTTATATGCAATCATAGTCTTTGTAATTACTTTTAAATGAAATTATGAATAAAAGCAATGTGGTTTTACTATAACTAACATAAT
>CAZGAI010000585.1:0-2497 GCA_964523175.1 uncultured Victivallales bacterium
ACTCAGGTCAGGCAGGCAATACGGGAATATTGAGAATGCCACAGCGGAGCTAAAAGATAGTGAAGGGTAAAACAGACCTGTATCAGAGGTTGAAGGGGATGTTCCCCTTCCCCCCGAGCACAACGAGCTTTAACCTGGATAGGTTAAACGGAGCGAACGGTATGTTTAATAATGTTGGTCGTGCAGCGGCCAGGATTAAACTGTTAGTGAGAGGAGAGCTCCCGGGTGGGTAGCAGGGGTTTTGTAATTTTTTTGATAGTGCCGTCTCTCAAAAAAAGAGAAAAGGGCTGCATTAGAAAACTCCCCCACGTGGGAGGAGAAAAAGTAGTATTAAGCATGTCTACGGGAAAAACTAATATTTACATCAGCTCCGCACGCTTCAGCTATTTCATATATTTTAGTAATTGTTAAATTTTGACCGTTTTCTATTTTTGCATAAGTAGGCTGCTTAATATGAAGAATGCTGGCTAGTTGAGCCTGAGTTAAATGAGCTTTTTTTCTAAGAGCATAAATTTTTTTAGAAAGCTCCATGCCTGCTTTTGCTTTTAACACAATATCCCTATTTTTAGGAGCAGTTAAAAACTTATCTCTTTCTTGTTGTTCTTTATTCCATTCTTTTTCAAAATTATCATCAATATGCATAATTTCATCTAACAAAACTTTATCTTTCTTGTTCATATTTTTCCTTCCCGCTTTAAAAGTTTCGATATTTTTTTTGCAAAATTTATTTCCTTTAATGGGATAGTTCTTGTTTTTTTTACATATCCGTAAATTCCATAGATTCTGTTATCCTTTCCGTACAAATAAAAAACTCTTATATTACCGGCTCTAATTACTCTGATTGCAAACAAACTGCTATCAACCTTTTCGCCAAAAGGCATAGAAAGCTTTCCTTCATACTGAAGTTTGTTTACTATTAGCTCATATTCGGCTTTAATGTCATCGGACTGTCTCTCTATAAAACCTTTAACCTGTTGTAACGGTTTAAATTTTTTCTTCATAGATTGTTGCCTTTATATATGATAATATAGCATATATGCTATATTATGTCAATTATACAGCTTGTTTTATATTAAAAAACAATTCAGTTGTAATCAGAGGAAAGAGTACAACTGAATTGTTCGTATATCATGAAGTTACTTCAAGCCTTTCAATTTCTTTATCAACTTTTCTTATCTGTTCGGTCGTGTTATCTTCTGCCGAAAATGAAACCAGTTTAACTCTTCTCATGCCAGATCCCCACCCTAAATTGTTGAATGTTTGCTGACTTCTAGCCTGTTCTTTTTTCAACCGTATCCCAAGCCGTGCTTTTTTGTTCTGAAGTTTCTCTAATGGTGTCTTTTTTACATAAGCCATAATTCCCCCTCATTTAATTATAAAACGGTTTCTATCCTGTCCGTACACTTATTCATAACATCGCCCCGATATTCTTTCATTTATGTATACTTGTCTTACTTCTTGGATTGTTATATTGTGGGCTGTTAATTTTTCGACTGCATCAGTAATATCATCAACAAAAAAACATTCATAATTATATAATTCCCTTAAAATTATTCTGTCTTTTGTGTTCTCTTTTAAGTCCTGTTTAATTGCATTTTTATGTATAATTCCAAGCTCGTTTAATAAAACTTTTACATGTTCAACAGGGCAAATTAAGCCAAGCCCTACATCGGTATATTTAACCCCGTTTTTTTTAGCCTCATTGAACTGTTCAGTGCCAAAAGCAAAAAACTCACCATATTTATTAAAAGCTTCTGTTTGCTTGTCGTCCATATAATCATTTAAAGTTTTCATGGATTCCTTTCATTTAATGACAAAATGTTTGTCTTCAATCAGAAGAGTCGTGCCATACGGCTCTAATCTCAAAGAGCCAGCAAATGCGCTTCGCTTCCCCTCGTATTTACCTCGGAAGTCTTTGTGTATTTTGTAATAATCTTTTCTGCTGATTACTGGTAGTTTTTTAACCAGAATTTTCTCATTAGAATCTATCTTTGGACTAGTCGGTGTTTTCAAACTTTCGTCTGTTTCCGAGCTATTTTTTGACTGTGAAGCTGTGATATTCATTTGTCAATTTCCTTTTTTTTTTGAATTTTTCCCTGTCCTGAGCCGTTTGTTTTCGCCTTTGAGCCGGCCTGTGAGCGAATTGGCCGTTTAAGCAAAAAAGGTAAAGATTTAGAAGATAAACGCACCTGCGGCGTGGCTTATCTTAGTTTCCCTTGAAAAATCATCCTTTTTCTGCAAGGCCAACGATCAGGACGTGCAGGCACAAACAAATGGACCTGGACAGGTCGTAAGATGAAAATGGGAATATTATACAAATGACACAGTGTAACCAAAAAATAGTAAGGGTAAAACAGACCTGTATTAGAGGTTGAAGGGGATGCTCCCCTTCCCAACGAGTACAGCGAGCTTTAACCTGGATAGGTTAAACGTAGCGAACGGTAGGTTTAATTATGTTGGTCGTGCAGCGGCCAGGATTAAACTGTAAGTGAGCGGA
>CAZGAI010000586.1:0-2486 GCA_964523175.1 uncultured Victivallales bacterium
CAGGCAATTTCTTCAGGACAGTTTATCTTTAAACCTTGCCTTTCTTCCAAAACGGAGAAGTACTGCGATGCTTCAATCATAGATTTATGTGTACCAGTATCCAGCCAGGCAAATCCACGATTTAGCTTTATTACCTGTAATTTTTCTTTTTCTAAATATATTCTATTGACATCGGTTATTTCCAGTTCTCCACGGGGAGATGGTTTTAAGTTTTTAGCAATTTCTATAACGCTATTATCATAAAAATAAAGACCAGTAACTGCAAAGTTGGATTTTGGCTTTATAGGTTTTTCTTCAAGGCTTAATGCTTCCCCATCTTCATTGAATTCTACAACTCCGTATCTTTCCGGATCGTTTACATGATAACCGAATACTGTTGCACCTCTTGGGTTGCATGCGACTTTTTTAAGAACTTCGTCGAATTTGGGGCCATGAAAAATATTGTCTCCTAAGATTAAACAGACGTTATCACTACCTATAAAATCTTCACCAAGTATAAATGCCTGTGCCAGTCCTTCCGGTTTGGGTTGTTCTATGTAGAAGAGGTTAAGGCCCCATTTCGAACCGTCTCCTAATAATTCTTCGAATGCAGGTAAATCATGTGGAGTGGATATAATAAGGATATCTCTGATTCCCGCCAACATTAATGTTGAGATTGGATAATATATCATAGGCCTGTCATATATAGGCAGCATTTGTTTACTGATACATTTTGTGATTGGGTGTAGACGTGTACCTGAGCCACCTGCTAAAATAATACCTTTCATAAATGTTTTTCCTAACCTTATGTGTTAATTATTATATCTTTATAAACATACTACATGACAATGAGTTTTTAAAATAGGTTTAGATTTAAATTTAAAAACTATGCTGATAGTTAATACTAATATTTCGGGGAACAGATTTTCAATCTTTCCTCTTATGTTAGAATGCCAAGCCTTTCAGTTTTAACTTCGCTTTTGATGTAATTCTCGTCAAGCTGGAGTGCTTTTTCTAAAATTTTCTCAACTGTTTTTGAATTGTTTCTTTTATTTTCTTAAGTACATCACATCCTATTGTTCGGCTGAATTGATCCAGTACTCCATATATTATAGCTTTGAAAAATGCACAAAGAAAACTGGCAAATGTCAGCATTTCAATTCTTCCGGTAAACTCATTTCTGATTTCACCGAAACTGCATGTTCCTCTTCTAAGCATCGAATCAAATATGAGTAAATAACGGATCGCAGTTAAGTTTACATAAGCATAATGACAAACATAATTTCCAGTTTGCTCTTTCAGAAACCCCATGTTTTGTTTAGCCTCTTTAAAATAAACTTCTATTCCCCATCGCAATGCATAAGCTTTCAGAATTTCTTCATCAACCATCTCCACATCTGTGCAGATAAAAGCTGCCCATTCATTTTTTCGAGGATTTTTTGGAGAACTAAAGACAAGTTTTAATTCAACGTTTACCAGGGTTGCATCGTTATAAGCTTGTTTATTAACGTTTAAATCGCTTGCTGAAGGTCTGATATTTTACATAAGCGGCTGTGATATAAGACTCTTTTTAGCTTAGTAACATGACGGTATTCTACTTCAATAAGAGATAATTTAATGAACATTAAATTTGAGTCCGTACCGTAAATATTTTTACCCAAACTGCAAAAGATTCCAGAAACTACATAAACCATAGTTTTTTGTAGTTTGCTTTGTAGTTTACGGCCAAATATAACAAAAAAGAATTGATATGAGATGAAAGAAGAATAAAATTAAATAATAAAATATTTTGATTTTCTCGGTTTTTTACTTTAGCCGTGAAGAATTAACTGTCGCGGAAACGACAGTTAAAAGGTTTAATGAAAAAATAACTGCGAAAGTCCACAGATGGTGGAATAGATTTTATGAATCAGGATTTATCCGCCGAAGCCTTGGCGTAGGAGGATTGACAACCGTTGAAAAAATGAAAGGTAAAAAAACATTAACGGAGTAGTTCTCACTGTATGTGCAACAAATCAATGAAGTGTGTGTGGGTCTTTATATGTGCTATCTGGTATATGTACATACCAAGTGACTTGGGTAAACTATGGCGTTAAAGAGCCGTACCGGCTCTTACGGTAAGTGACAGCTGCATAATACTACTTGCACAAGCTTGTACCCGTTCTTCGTATTGATATGTTCCCTGGTTATACGAGGGAGCAGTCATTTTCGTATATGGGTGTGATAAAAATATAATCGTCCAAATGGATGTCACGAGACGCCCGTCTGCGTCGTCTACCTAGGAATGACAACGTATCTCAACGCCCGCAAAACCATAAAATTCTAAACTATAAAATGAAAGATCAAACACATGAAATTCTCAATATCCTCCGCCGATTATTGTAACGCAACTCTTCGGATGTATAAAACTGTCTGCGCTATGCTTGTATTCCTTATAATGGTGCTATCGCCGCTTGCGCATGGTTACAGGGACTCGGAGCATCTTTTAATATATGTGATAAATGACA
>CAZGAI010000587.1:0-2485 GCA_964523175.1 uncultured Victivallales bacterium
TTTATTTAATTAGAAAATATTTTAAAGAATTCTCAAAACTTGTCCCTGAAAATGATTTATTATGGCTGATAGATAGAATGCCGTATACTTATTTGGCCGATAACGGTAATGAAGAGCTAACGGCTATATCACCGGAAGGTGTTCATTACCCTATTGATGAGGAATTTATTAAAGGAAAACTTGTAAAAGGCGGAGACAGCTCCGGAGGAAGAAAAATCATTATTGTAAAAAAAGGATGCGGTGTCAGGACTAGAGAAAAAGCAATACAGCTTCTGCGGAATAATTCCCAAACGCCTTATGTTGTTCAGGAAATGGTTTTACCTACAAAATATAAGGCATTCGGCATTAGCCCAAATGCGTCATTCGAAGAAATTCAGCAGCCTATTAAGTATTCGACCTTTTATGTAGATGGATTATTTATTGGTGGTATTGCTGTAATTGCTCCTTCACTTAAGGTAGGCGGAGGTTTAAAAAGTACAAACATCCCAATATTCTGGAAAAAGTAATATTAATTATCCTGAATCATTTCAATAAGAGGATCCAGGCCATAGCATGAATTATTATAAGAAAATACTGCGGCTCTGCATCCTCCACGGCATAAATCGAGATAAAAACAGCCTTTACACTTATCCGCTAGGTAATCGTAACTTTTTAATTTTTTTATTTCTTCAGAATTTGTTATCAAATTTTTTAAAGAGTTTGCTTTTACACTGCCAAATACTGTTGGAATCCCCATGCACGGAGTAAGCAGTCCGTTATGTGTCAGAGTCAGCGATTCACAGCCGGCTTTGCATGAAGGCGTTTCAAATAGACTTGGAGGCATATTTCTAATATCCATAACACAGAATGGCAGGCCGTTGCCGAGTTTGATCTTTACTCCGTATTTATCTACGTTTTTTAAATCTTTAAAAAAAATTGTCCAGTCTTTTTTACTAAGATAAAAATTATTTGATTTTGCTCTACCGGTTGAATGAAGCCTTATAAGAGATACTTTTTTTATTTTTTTATTTGCAAAATACTTTAGGAGCCTGCTTAATTCTCTGCAATTATTCTTTAATATGGTAAAGTTAATACTGCATTCAAAATCAGAATCAATTTTTTCTATTATATCAAGAAGACTTTTTAAATGTCCACTGCATCCGACGATATTATCGTGCTTTGAACTATCAATACTGAATATTGAAAATGTAAAACTTAATATACCTTTGTATTTGCATAGCTTATTAAGGTTATCCAGAATAAAAGCTGGATCCATAGTGTTTATATCGACAGGAATATTGTTTTTATAACATAATTCAAGGGCATCAAATAAATATTCCCAGTATGCCGGATCGCCACCGGTAAATCTTATTTTTTTTATTCCCATTCTCAATGCTTCATTAAATGTTTGTTTGAAGATTGAGAAGTCTAGGTCATAGCCCTGTAATCCTGCATTGGCAAAGCAAAACTTACATTTCAATTTACATTTAGTGGTTGTTTCAACCCTTAATCCAACAAATTTTCTCATAATACCCCTATTATTAACTTAATCCCTTAGAACCAAAAGATAGACAAATCTAATCGTATTTCAAACTTACAAAGATTGATTTTATATAAAAACAGAACATACTATTTCGAACAACAGGCCAGTTTGAACATTATATCACAGATAACGGTTTTAACCGTGGAAGTTTTACTTTTAGTGTTCCAATAATTAAAGATGAATATATAACAAAGGTCAACAACTCGCCTCCGGCTGTTCCCACAATGCCGAAGAAATACGTAAGGACAGAGCAGGATACCAATAAAACAACTAGAGTAATCGCATTAATTCTAACTTGGTTTTCTGTATAAAAATACAGCATTATCTGTGATGGAGGCAATATCAACCCGCCAACAGCATAAGCAATACATTGAATTTTCAAAGGCAACTTTACTTCAACATAATATTCCCCAAAAAAAGACAATAATGCACCAGAGAAGAAAAAAACTATAATAATGACAATCGCCAACACAATTGAATTCACTAAATTAACTATATTCAGGTAATATTGGAATTGCGTGATTTTGTTGTCTGCAATCAGGGTAGAAGTATAGGGTGCCAAAAGGCTGGAAACAGACAAAGAAAGCAGCCAAATTATTGAAGTAATTGTTATTACCACCGAATATTCTCCTACCATTGCCTCATTATGTGCGACAAGTTCCACAATAAAAATAGCACTGTTAAAAAGGAATAATTGAATAATATTCGTAGTAAGAAGTTTGAATGATGTTTTCAGCCAATTATTATTAATAATCCATTCTTCCCAGTTCTTAAAAACAGTTCCTATTTTTATTTTGTTAAAACCAAGGGCTTTCTTAACAAGAATCATCTGGACTACTATTATTAGCGTAAAAGAAGCAGTAAATGAATAAAGGAAAAAAGAGCAATCCGGTTCAATTCTTAAAAAAACAATAAAGATCAGAAAAATAATCAGCAAATTGAATTTGAAGGCGATTTTAGAGA
>CAZGAI010000588.1:0-2485 GCA_964523175.1 uncultured Victivallales bacterium
GCCCTGGTGGGAAAACGTGAATTTGAAATAGCGAGACTTGATGAGGTAATCAGCTATACAAAAACAAAAAAATGTAGGCAAAGCTTTCTTATATCATACTTCTGTGAAGAAGTAGGCGAATGGAAATGTGAAAACTGTGATTCATGCGGAAAGACAAATCATGCATTCCATCGGGAACCATCATTACAGGAAAAAGAAATTATCAAAATAATACTCTCAACTGTTATGGACTTTAAAGGTCGTTTTGGCAGAGGCAGGATAAGCCAATTGCTTGCAGGGGCGAAAAGACCCGAAATATTACAGTTAGGACTTGATTCTCACTCAGGATTTGGAGCTCTTAAAAATGTAAAACAAAATAATATTCTGCATTTTTTGAAATCGCTGGAAAACTCAGGCTACATAGGTAGAACTTGTAATTCTGAATATCCATGTCTTAAAATTACTCCACAAGGTATTGAGGTAATAAAAGGTTTTAAAACTGTAATGCTTGATTTTGCTGAAACTAAATTTAAAATTTCTGCTTCAAACCAGAAACGTTCTTCAATCAAGAAAAAGACTATGCTTTTTCAACCCAAGGTCGACAATGGTAATGATTTCGGAATAAAAAACAGTGATTTATTTGAGAAACTTAGGGAGTTAAGAAAAGAGATTGCACGAAAAAAGCGCACAAAACCATTCAGAGTTATTACGGATGCGGTCCTTGTTGAGCTTGTAAGGACAACTCCTGCTAATCCTGATGAAGCCATACAGATTAAAGGCATAGGAGAAAAACTTGCAAGAAAAACCATTCCAAAATTTCTTGATACTATCAGTGAATGGCGAGAAAAGTTTGACAGGAAGATGTAGTATACTCAAGTTTTATAGTTCAAGTTCAGTGCCTCGTTCGTGCATTCCCCGGTAAGATAAAAAGGCCGTTTGTGCGTAGAAAGATGAACCAACGCCACGTTATGAGCGAATGTAAAGGCACTCCCAGGCATCATGCAACACCGGCATCTTTTAAAACTTACCTATAGATCTGTAATTATTTTAAACTATTGTAATGCTGTAAAACATTAAAGACTTAAATGTAACTGCACTCTCTTTTCCGGCTTTTGTAAGTTTTTGCGATCTTGTTTTATATTAAACTTCGAATAAATTAATAAATTTAATTCATACATTACACCCAGGATTACAATGAGTACTAAAGAGATGGAAAACATTAAAAACGCATATAAAAGTGTACTTAGACAGTATTCAAACACAATTAGTAACTCGATCCATAAATCACAAATAGAAAATCTGAATAAAAGTTTGATTGCTTTCGAAAATATGATACTTGACTACAAAATAAGATTTTGAAAAACCACAAGACAAAGAGGCCATTAAGTAGCGTAGCTGCTGTGAAGTGCCAACTCGGGCTTTTATGAATACCGATTATAATAAGCGTTACGGAACTTTACTACATTTCAATCTACTACAGCTTGTTTTTTTACCTTTAAGAGACGTATTATTCTAATATAAGTTCCGTTACAATACAATATAGGAACTTATATAATTGACATACCACAAAACAGCAGCTTGAAGTGTATTTCAGGTTGTCAATTGAAGATGGTCGTGAAAAATATAACTATATTGTTAGTAGCAATCCTATATATTTAGTCCTGCGCATTTAGTAATCGTAACTAATTATATATATTTTGCACAATGAATGCTGATTGTACAAGTCATAAGGAAGTATCATAGTAGAATAGTTAAAATGCAAGTTTATTATACACAATATGTTGCATGAGTGGGCACTTCACAGGAGCCTCGTTCCTTATTGGCCATCTTCAGGCGGTCACGATGTGAGACAAACGTGACAGAGCTACGATGGCGCCACAAAGAGGAGACACGAGTTTGAGGACCGCCGTCCCGCATTAGTTACTCGAGCCGGTCGTGCGATCCATGGAGGAAAGCGCTACGCCGCGCCGGCCCCGGACCCCACGAGGCAGCCGTCAAAGGATATTTGAAAATCAGCGCCGCCCACGCAGTCCATGTCAGCGGCCACGGTAGTGCCGGCCAGGCACCCATAGATGGATTGGCGGGAGTCTGTATTCGAAGCGCCGTCTGCGCACCCGGGCGCTGCGCCTCCGTCTACGTCGGTCCCCGCAGTGCAGAGATAAGCCATGTCAAAATCAGCGTATCGGGCGGATGAACCGGACCCGCATGAACCCCGAAGTGTAGTTGTACTAAGACCACGTAAACGAGGCACCGTGTAACTTAACTGTTTCTTTTCCATTGATTGATTTTATCCATCTTAACCATCGCTGTACATATTTTGAGATGCCTTCGGGAATGGATAAATCTCCTTTCAACGAGTTAACCCCTGAACACCCTGAGTCGTAGACTCTACTTTTTTCCGCTTTTCTAGCAGAATCAAGTTTCATAATAATACGTTCTGCGAGTTTTTGTACACTCTTTTTATAAGTTATAAAGTTTAAAGATTATCAGGTTTTAAAGTTTTCCA
>CAZGAI010000589.1:0-2469 GCA_964523175.1 uncultured Victivallales bacterium
TCTTTTCTTTTTTCAGAACATCAACTTAATTATTTTTTAATGTTAATAATAGGAACTGCAAACAATTCTTTGTGGATTAGCCTACATAATAATAAACAATATTTAATATTAAAAAAATGACTATCTATCAAAGACTACAGCATAATTTATTTATTCAATATTTCAGACCGTAAATTTTGCCACGAATGCTCCCGCTACCCCAATTAGAAGTAGAAATTTATATAAAACATACCTTTTCTTATTGAATATATTGTTATAAAAACGGACAATTAATTTATATAATTTTATGAATAAAATCAACGAAAATTCTTATAGATGGGAAACCAGTACCAGATATTATAAAGCAAACCTTTATCAGGATTTGTTTAACGACTGGATCCTTGAAAAAAACTGGGGAAGCAAATTTAACCGCAGGGGAGGGAGCAGCTGGTTTACTGCACTTCGTATGATAATGGACTAACTAAAATAAAAAACCTCAATTCTTTAAGAAAGAGAAGAGGGTATGCATTAAGCGAATAGAATTAGTTTTTTAGTGAGTGTATATTAAACTGAATTGAAGGTTTTTATATATCTAATTTTTTATAGATAATAGTAACAAACTCAAATATTCAAATTAGGGCACTCTATATGACAAAAAATTATAAAGTAAATCTACCAAGTTTATTTCATACAGCTGATAATATTTCAAACAAATCTTAAAAAGAATATTATTTGTTTATTATATCTTATTTGGGGTTGCTTTTTACAGGATCTATTCTGGCATATTTAACAATTTATTTTACTAATTTTACATTTATTTCTATTTTGGTAGCTTTCTCTTTTTTTATGTTCTTTAGCAATAAATTTTTGCCTTTCTTTCAAAGACCAGAGTCTGCATGGTATTGAGCCAGAGCTGTAGCTGAATCTGTAAAAACTAGGGTTTGGAGTTGGATGATGCATACAGAACCATATATTGACACAGAGTCAAAAACATATGTTGTTAAGCAATTTCTTATGGATTTGAAGTCTATACTAAAAGAAAATCGGGAAATGACTAATAAAATTTATGGTGCGTATTGTGAACGCAATAAGAAACTATGCAAAGTCGCTGAGACTTCTAAAAGATATGTTTTCTAAAACAATAAGCATAAGACTAAAAGGGGTAGCGGGCACATTCACTAAGAAAAACATTCGGGTTTAACTATTATCTTAAAACTAAAGATATTGCTTTTTTTATGAGTGTTTTTAACCATTTTTATATAAACATTACTCTTAGATACATAAAAATTAATCAAGGTGATATAGTTGAAAGAATGAGCGGATTATTTCGCCTATATCATTTTTATGATTTGTGAGTATATTATTTTTATTGGTCATTTCCTTTTGTTATTCTATATGGTTATTATAATCAATCATTAAAAACTGACTAATATTTTAAAATTGTCAGTCGTGTTTAAATCTGTGAGGGTTTATTCCCCGACCATATTGGACTTTTTAAAATAAGCAGGGTTTTGCTTAGCTTTTTTGAAAAGCCTAGATGCCTCGTGGGTTCTACTCCGAGATAGTTCATTAAAGGTGAAAAAAATACAAATCATTTTTTAACAAGCTGAATACTGCAGCATTAATCTGATAATATATAAAGTCTAAAATTTCTTAGTCCCGGCTGCGCTGGTTTATGTTTATAGAATATCGATGGTTAAAGCTATTAAGGCAAATATGAATAATATAGAAATATGGATAAAAAATAATACTTTCAGGCATAAAGATTTTTGTGATTTAATAAAATTAATAGACCTTAAAATGGAACAGAAAATTAAAATTAGTCTTTGCTTTCCTACCCTAAATGAAGAAAAAACCATAGGGAAATCAGTCTCTATTATGAAAAAACAACTAATGGATACAGTCCCTTTATTAGATGAGATAGTAGTGATTGACTCTGACTCTCTTGATAACACTCGTATTATAGCTAAAGAAGCAGGTGCAAAGGTTTACAAAGCTTCTGAATGTATGATTGAAGAAGGTTATAAAAAAGGGAAAGGAGAAAATTTATGGAAAGCTTTATCCATTTTAAAAGGAGATATTATTGTTTATATAGACTCAGATATCTCCAATATTACTGAAAGGTTTGCCTATGGCATAATTGGTCCTCTATTACTAAAGCCTAATGTTAAATTTGTTAAGGCCTTTTATCAAAGACCATATTCAATTGACAATCATCCTATTTCTCTTACAGAAGGAGGAAGGGTAACTGAAATATTAATTCGTCCTTTATTTTCATATTTTTTTCCCGAATTAGCTGGTATTATACAACCGCTATCTGGAGAATGCGCAGGCTATCGTTCAGTCTTTGAAGAGCTATACTATCCCATTGGTTATGGCATTGAAGTGGGAATGTTAATTGATATATATCAGAAATTTGGTCTTGATGCCATAGCACAAGACCAAATTTCTGATATATATTAATTAACATTCCCACTTCAATGCCATAAC
>CAZGAI010000590.1:0-2452 GCA_964523175.1 uncultured Victivallales bacterium
CTGTTTTATGAAAGCCGGAGCGCACGCGGTTAAACTCGAAGGTGTAGATGGAAATGAAGAGATAATTGAGCATATTGTAAAGTCCGGTGTTCCTGTCATGGGGCATATAGGATTAACACCGCAGTCTGTTAATGCTCTTGGTGGTTATTCTGTTCAGGGAAAGAATAGTAAAACAGCTAAAAAACTATTAAATGAGGCAAAGAAGCTGGAAAATCTAGGTTGTTTCGGAATGGTTCTTGAGTGTGTGCCTTCTGGATTGGCTAAAACCATTACTGATTCAGTTTCAATATCTACTATTGGTATTGGTGCCGGTCCTGACACTGACGGACAGGTGCTTGTTTTGCAGGATATGCTTGGAATGAACTGTGAAATTAAACCTAAATTCGTAAGACACTATCTAAAGGGGTATGAGTTAATATCGAATGCGGTTAATACTTTTCATTTAGATGTTTTAAATTCTCAGTATCCTCTAAAAGAAGAGAGCTATAAGTGATGATCAGTTAATGAACGCAATATCATAAACGAATACGCAAATAATGGCGAACATTCAGGTTTGTCCCAGCGGCTGCATAAAAAACCTTACACTCGAATAATAATAATGAAGATTTTTAACGACATACATAATTGGATAAAATACAGAAAACAGCTGTCTGTAGAGAAAAGTTTAGGCGTTGTTATGACCATGGGAGCTCTGCATGACGGTCATTTTAGTTTGGTTGAGGAGAGTAAGAAAAATAATGATTATACTTTAGCTACCATATTTCTTAATCCTACACAGTTTAATAATAAGGAGGATTTGAAAAAGTATCCAAAAACTTGGGATCAGGATATTGCGGCATTGAAAAAGCTTAATGTTGATTTTCTTTTAGCACCGAATTTTAATCAGCTTTATTTTGATAATTACAAATATAAAATTTCAGAAAATGATTTTAGCAGGATATTATGCGGTGCAACCAGGCCGGGCCATTTTGACGGTGTTTTGACTGTGGTAATGAAACTGCTCCAGATAGCAAAAGCAGACAGGGCGTATTTTGGAGAAAAGGATTATCAGCAGTATCATTTAATAAAAGGAATGGCGGATGCTTTTTTTCTCGATACAGAGATTATTTCCTGTAAAATTGTTAGAGAAAATGATAACCTGGCTATGAGTTCACGAAATCTTAGGTTAAGTGATAATGGAAGAACACTCGCATCTCAGTACGCAAACATTATAAGAGAAAACCTATCTATTAAAGATGTTAAAGCCAAATTGGAAAGTATTAATATTACTGTAGATTATTTAGAAAAACATTTCGGACGGAGATTTGCCGCCGTAATTATTGAAGATATAAGGTTAATTGATAATTTTGAATTAGAGGATATATAATTATGAAAAGAATAATGTTAAAATCAAAAATTCATATGGCTACTGTAACAGATGCTGACCTGAATTATGCTGGTTCAATTGGTATTGATTCAGACCTTATAGAAAAGGCTGACTTTCTGCCTTTTGAAAAAGTTGATATTTATAATTGTACAAATGGGCTGCGTTTTTCAACTTATGTTATTGTAAGTGATAAAAAAGGAGAAATATGCCTTAATGGCGCTGCTGCACGTCTTGTGCAGAAAGGTGATAAGGTTATTATTGCTTCTTATGCTGAGTATAAAGACAAAGAAGCCAGAAACCTTGCTCCTACACTGATTTTTGTTGACGATGAAAATAATGTGTCTAAAATAATAACAGAGCATTAAATATTCAAGTTTTTGATCCGGTTTCGTAAGTTAGTCTATGGGTGTATCTAAAAAATCGACCTAAAATATTATAAAGAGACAATCTATGTCACTACAGTCAATTTATGAATTTTTTTTGTAAATGGTTTTCAAACAGGTAACTCAGGCCGTAATGTAGATGTAGAGGAAATGTTTTACACTGTATCTACGTTTTTAGAACATAAGTTTAGACAGGCTGAGTACTCACTCCTTAGACAACTCAGCAGAGAGGGTTCTGTTCATAAACTAACATTTTAGTTATTTTTTGAATTATTTCTCGTAGTTTTTTATGCTCAATTTAAAATAACCAGAAAATCTTTTAACTAATTTTAAAAAGCCGTTATTTATGATAAAGATATTTAACATTATACTTTTGCTGTTTTTTCTTCTGGCAACCTGCAATGGTAACAGTAGAGTTTTATGTGCTGAGAGTCATAATTTACAAAAAGAATCAGCTCATGCAACAATAAAAACAAAGCATGCAGTTAAAACAAATAGTTTTTCTTTATATAAATTAGGGCATGATGAAGATAACTGTGATTTATGTTATGACATACCTCCATTGGTCAAAATAATAAACACAATCACTAAAATTACTAGAAATAAAAAAGCCCAAGGCAATTTAAGATTAGATACTATATTTGTTAAGAAAATATTTAATTATAACCTAAATCAATATAGTAAATCCTTCCTGAAAAACTCC
>CAZGAI010000591.1:0-2441 GCA_964523175.1 uncultured Victivallales bacterium
TTCCGACCTTTTGACCCCCAGTCAAACGCGCTAACCAGGCTGCGCTACATCCCGATATTCTCAATGTATAAAATACACTGTTTTCAATTAATAAATTGAAGAGTATATAATTATGTCAGTATGTCCTGTTTTTTCAAGATAAGAAAAGATGTTTTTTTATAATATTCTTGAAATTTTAATATTGAATTTTAATATTATTCAACTAATAATATATAGCGGCTGATTTAATCAACCATCCATATGTTTATTGAGCCAAATAAAGCTTCAACTATTTTCAATTGACTAAAAGGTAAATTTATGAGAAAAAAAATCTTTCTGGCACTACTCACACTTGCTGTTGCATCATCAGTTTTTGCGGCTGAAATAGAACCGCTTAAAGCTGAACCGGCTAAAACTGAATCGATAGAATCTAATCTGGCAGAATATCCGCCAGATCCAGAAGAGTCCTGGACAGACAGGTTAATATTGTATATCCCAAACAGGTTTGTAGACTTCCTTGATATTGGAGATGCTTCGGTAGGATTGGGGCCAACATTAAAAGCAAAGCTCTGGGCTACAAGGTATGTGGCATTCGGTGCCGGGTTTGGTGGATCTGCAAAGTTGATTAAAGCATATAATCGCCAGTATGGTGCAGCTTTGGAACAAGGCTGGAATGCCAGTTTTTTGATGCTTTCTGCTGAGGATACAGAGATGTATGAAACCACCCGCGATGTTCAAAAATATTTTCTGTACCATACCGGTATACCGCAGATAAATGACAGCGTCTATAACTTTTGGACAGGGCCCCGTGATATATTTTCCATTGGTGCTCAACTGGCAGTGCTTCTTGATTTAGAACTCCAGGTACATCCATTTGAAGCAATTGACTTTCTAGCCGGAATTTTCTTCCTGGATCCTAAGGGCGATGACTTTACAATGAAGGAAATTGGAAACTAAAAAATTAAATGATATTAAAAACTAATTTTTAACGTAATGAGGCGTGCTTTTAAGTACGCCTTTATGCTTTTACTCACTAATTAGAAGCTAAATTCTAAGTTTATATGTAAACCAAAAAATAAATAAGCATTAAATTAAGAATAAGAATTTACGATCTTTGACTTAAAAGTTGAAGAAAAAATGAATAAATTTTGATGCAGCTGAAGGAGCAGTAAAAACCGTCAAGGAATGGCAAAGAAAATTTCCGCAAGAAATTATTTTTACCGTCTTTAATAGTGAAATATATAAACAAATTTTAGAATAAATGAAAAATTACAAACTATTTGTATCTTATTTATTTTTAATCTTAGTCTGTGGTTTTTTTATAAGGTATCAATACAATAATAAGGTTATAAAACGATACCCAACGAGAGGGGATGCATCTCAGTACTATATATATGCTTACAATATGTACATCTATAATATTTTTTCTAAGCAGGTTGTAAGAAAAAATCAAACACCAAGGGCGGATTCTTTCAGGTCTCCCGGTTATCCTTTGTTAATCGTTAGACATTCAAATAATTCAGCAGTCTAAGTTGAACTGAAATGTTAATAATCCAGTTTTAAAAATCAGCAAACCCATTATATAATATTAAAAATATCAAGTATATATCTACTAAGATGTTGCATTTTCTTTGCTCAAAAGATATACTTTTATATACGGTTTTACATAAATATTAAAAAATAGGAATTACTAATTATGGAAGACTTGAAAAGAACTCCACTCAACGCTAAGCATGTTTCTCTCGCAGCAAAAATGGTCTCTTTCGGCGGCTGGGACATGCCGGTACAGTATGCTGAAGGAATCTTATCCGAACATAGGCACACTAGGAAGTCAGTATCAATATTTGACACCTGTCATATGGGAGAATTCAGGATTACCGGCCCCTCAGCAGCATCGGACCTTGGGAGAATTTTTCCAAGAGGCTCCGCTAAACAAAAAGTCGGTACCGCAAGATATAACTTTCTGCTTACTGACAACGGCACTGTTATGGATGACCTGCTTATTTATCGAATGGGCGATGAAGAGTATCTTCTTGTTGTAAATGCCGGAACAATTGATAGTGACGCTGCAAGATTTAAATCGCTTTTAAGTGAAACGACTACTTTTGAAGATGAATCTGATAAAACAGGAAAAATAGATCTACAAGGTCCTTTAGCTGGCGAAATAATGGAAAAAATCGGATTTAACTTAAGTGATCTACCTGGTAATTATAAATGGACTAAAACAGAAGTTAAAGGTATACCGGTATTGTTAAGCAGAACTGGGTACACAGGTGAACTTGGATTCGAATTCTATGCTGCCGCAGACAAAATTGCAGACCTTTGGGATATCCTGATTTCATGCGACAATGTAAAACCGGCTGGTCTTGGAGCAAGAGATACATTAAGGCTTGAGGTTGGTTATCCGCTTTATGGTAATGAAATGGATGAAAAAACTACTCCTGTAGAAGCTGGATTCTCAG
>CAZGAI010000592.1:0-2440 GCA_964523175.1 uncultured Victivallales bacterium
GGTTGACAGCGAAGAATTCTATATGTACCCAATATTATTCCGAAAAAAGCTCCATGTTTCTTTATTGCCTCTGCTGTGTATTCAGAGCATGAAGGAACAAAGCGGCAGCATCTTAACCAAGGCGTAAAGAACTGGTATATGCGAATCAATGCTACTAAACATAAAGAAATAATATTGAATCTTATTTTTTTGCAGGGTTTATCCATAAGCCGGCTTTTATCAACAATTCTATCATTTCTGTCTGTACATCATGAAGATGCCTGTCCATAATTCTTTTTCTTGGGATAAAAATAATTTGTGAAGTCATAATCTGTGCTTTAATCAGACGGAAAGACTCTTTAATAAGTCGTCTTGCGCGATTTCTGATTACAGCCTTTTTACTAAATTTTCGTCCACATATTATTCCTATCCTAAGTTTATTATCAGAAGCTTTAGCATACACTAATAAAAAATATTTGCCAACATATTTAGTTCCATTTTTTCGAACAGTATCAAATTCAGAT
Source organism: uncultured Victivallales bacterium (assembly GCA_964523175.1). Classification (GTDB taxonomy): domain Bacteria; phylum Verrucomicrobiota; class Lentisphaeria; order Victivallales; family GWF2-38-69. The sequence goes on from CAZGAI010000592.1 coordinate 504, forward strand.
TTCAGTCGCAGCATTTCAGCCGGCTTGAATGTGGCATTTCCATGTTGTATAATAGTTTTTTTTTTATTTTGGCGGGAATCTTTTACCATATAGTTTGCTATTATGCTCTGATTATTGGATGAAAATATTTCAGGTGTCTCATCTCCATACAATATTTCCTCATAAAAAAATTATGCAGAAATATTTTTACGTCCCTTAGCACGACGTCTTTTAATAATATTCCTTCCGCTTTTTGTTGCCATTCTGGCCCTGAATCCCATTTTTCTTTTTCTTTTTAATTTCGATGGTTGAAAAGTTCTTTTCATTGTTCCTCAATTCCTTAAAGTTGCTATTAAGACTAACATAATATAATTATTACTAAAAATATTTAAATTCAAAAGAGCCGTTAAAATAATATCTTTTGGTTTTAAATCAAGTCTTTTTACTTTTTTGCTTGATTTAATTTAAGTTAATCAGTGATTAATAACCCTTATTAAAATATTAAATTAAGAGGGGGGTAAAGGGTGGAGCTCTAAAAAACCTTCAAAAACTGCGTGATTTGAAAATATAGGGATGTTATGCTATATATTTATAAATAATTGTTAGATTTCTTCTGGCGGAAACTTTTCCGCACACAAAAATATTTTTTATAATTAAAAGACAATGGTTGCTGGAGAAAAAATATGTCAAGAAAAGGTTTTGTTGATAAAAATTTGTTTGGTTTGAAAGATAAACTTCGTAGCTATCAAACTCAAGAGAATACTGAGCAGGAAGTCCCAGTATCCAGCGTATCGATTTCAGAAGCCAGAAGAAAGCAGATAGACGCTCCCCCCGAACCTGGCAATAATAAAGAGCAGGTGAATAAGGAGGTCGCATCTTCACTGTCTGGTTGTAAAAAAAATATTTCTGCTAATTTGTCATCACAGACTAACATAAAGGATAAAAATAATGAAATGATGGAAAAAATTAAACTTCCTGATTTTGTCTCCGATACAGAACTTTATAAAACTCCTGCCCAAATAGAGCAAAAAGAAGAAGAAAATATAATTGAGGATAAACAATATTTTAATGCGCTCCTTGAGCGGAAAAAAGAGTTTATTCATACAAGGAGTGACATTCTTAATAGAATCAATCAAAACTTAGAAAAACTACCTGCTGATATTGAAAGATATGAAAAACAGCTTGTTGAGTCAAAAAAAATTAGAGATAAACTTACATCTATTCTTGAAAATATTAAGGAAGTAAAAGAAAAGGAATGGGATAAAAAAAACTTTTCTTTAGATTTAGCCAAAGCTATGAAGAAAGTCGAAAATGCTCGACTTGAATTATTTACTATTCAACAAAAAACTGATTACCTGTTGGAAGATAACATACCAGGGTTAGAAAAATATTCGAATTCATTTGTGCCTGAACTGACATCTCTTTCAGTCGGACAGATATTTAAACTGGGAACAAGTTTTTTCCTCCCACTAATAATAGGACTACTGTTAACAGGACTCTTGATTTCTATAGCGATGTTTATTGCGATGGGAGTTATATAGTATTTGATGATTTGACCTGCCCGGCGTAGTTGCGCAGCAAACGAAGCCTGGGTGATTTGGGAAAGGTAAGAATTCAGTAAAGTACCTATTGTTGAATACAAAAGTAGAGACGCAAAATCTTGCGTCTAATACGTATACAACGCTATTTACTGAATACATACTGTCTGTATAAGAAGCAATAGGCCTGTATAAAATATAAGAGGTAAATAATTATGAGAAGAAAATTTGATTCGAGAGAGATAAACTCTAGACATTATTATGCCGGGAAGGGCAGACTGGCGCGTTATTTGGGGTTGAATAGTTGTCGTCAACTGGTTGGTTCATATCGACCTGAATCAAAGATACGTAATTGCCGTATTGTTTTGATGATTATTGCATCTATTATTTTTGTGATTGGTTTGGTATTTGTTATTATCT
>CAZGAI010000593.1:0-2419 GCA_964523175.1 uncultured Victivallales bacterium
GAAAAACCAGAAGTCCAAGACATATAAACAGTGTCATCTGCATAAACCATGAAATAACCGAAAAGAATTTGAGTGTGCTGTTTTTAAACAGATATTTTTTAGATCTGATCATAATTCCTAGAATATAGATGGCTAAAAAACCATTACCATAGAGTAAATTCGTTGTGGAAAAGGTTAATAACAATATCCCAACAAGAACGATAGAATACAGTTCTTCTATTTTGAGTTTTAATTTTTCCAGTACGATTTCAGAGAGATAACCACAGAGAAACCCCATACCAAGTCCAATTAACATCTGACTGAAAAAGAAAATCACATAATATAAAATTGAATCACCTTCAGCTTTAACCACGGAAATAAAAATAAGAACAAGCACATAAGCCATAGGGTCGTTACTACCTGATTCAAACTCCAGAATGTTCCTCAATTTATATTTCAAATTAATATTATTGAATTTTAGTAGGAAAAAAACAGTAGCAGCATCTGTAGAGGCTACAGTTGCTGAAGCAAGAAATGATTCAGCTAGATTTAGCTTGGTAAGGTAATATATCGGAAATGCAAAAAAAACAGCATTGAGAAGTACTCCAACAACAGATAATGAAGCCCCTTCTTTCAGTACAGGCTTAATATCGTCTACCTGTGTTTCCAAACCACCGGCAAAAAGAATAAATATTAAAGAAAGTGTCGCTACTATGTAAGCTATATTGCTGTCATCAAAATAAACTTTTCCTATTCCTTCTGAGCCGGCAAGCATTCCGATAAGCAGGAAAATTATTAACAGCGGGACATTAAAACGCTTGGAAAGTTTAGTTGAGAAAGCACTTATTAATATAATTATAGACACTCCAAGCATTATTTTTTCCATATTAAGTTCCCCTTCCCTGATTATATCTTTTTCAGAAAAACCCATATTTGTAATTTGGGTTTTGTTTATTGTTATTTTACGAACTATTGATAATTGGTAAAATTTAACTCATAAATGTTTAATACTTAACATTATATTATATGTTTTTAAAATATGCAATATCAATTTTAGAGTATATTCCGGGATACTCTTTTTCCAAAAAATGTACAAACTTTAAGGTCTTGAAGGCATCGAACCAAACGTGAAAAGCCCATAGAAGCTTTTTCCTGTCGTTTTCTGATAATTGATCCTCTTTTTTTACATTGTTTTTTAATATATTGGCCCAAATAATTTTAAATCCCAGCGAGATAAAATAATCAGCAGCCTCTTCTGATAATAAACCTATAAACATTTCTGGTTGAGCCACATTTCCTGAATAAATCCAGCTTTCTGCATACTGCAGAGATACTTTTAAAATATCAAATATTTTAGGATTATATAATTTTAACTGAGTTCCATTTAAACATTCCTGTACTTTTGGCCCGGTACCAAACGGAACTCTATCAGAAGGTCGTGCAGAGGGATAAACTATTGTGTCTGTTATTTCCATAATAGGAGCTAATTTTCTAAGCCCCTGCATAAAATAAAAATCTTCACCACCTCTGTGCAGTTTCATTCCCCCTGCCCTGATGTAAGCATCAGCTCTGCAAACCATGGCAGAACCAATTGTATGATAGGCATAAGGAGATCCGGCTCTTTTTAAATTATTAACATAATACTTTATATAATATTCATATTCTCGTATAGCTCTTTCTTCTTCAGGACTATTTCCCGAAAGATGTTTAAAACTTATAGATGCAGCAGATATATCCGTATGCTCATTAAAAAAACTTTCTATAGATTTCAGGTAATTCTCTTCAACAAGTGTATCAGCATCGAGGCTGATAATTATTGGATCATTATCCCAGTCAAGATAATTTAACGTACTATCCATACCCAGTTTACGAGCCATACCTACTCCGCCTTTTCCTGGCAGTTCCAATCCTTTACCCGATGCATCTAGCCAGGCTGTATTCAGCTTATTCAAATGAAATTTTTCCTGAAAAGAACCATTCTCTAATTCCCGTAGCAGGCGCTGATTTTGTTTAACATAACGACCGTTCGCTCCTTCTGCAGGATTATTAATGACGAGCACTACAAGTGAACTGTAATTGTTAACTGATAGAGAATTAAGCACTTTTCCTATATACTCGTATTCTCCATATACAGGAATTACTACTGCCATCCTATACTTTTCGTAGACAAATCTGCCCTTATTAAATACATTATTTTTAAGCGGAGATCCGTGTCGTTGGTTCAAATTCGAATAGCTGACCTTTTCAGATGTAGCAAGTGTAACGTTATGAGAATAAAGCTCACGTTTTATTTGTATTTTTTTAAGGTATTTATCGATTTTTATTTTTTTCATTTTTTTTAGGAAAACATTTAAAGAACAGATTTAATCCAATATTGAGAAGCGAAATATCTTTATTTAGTATATACTGCCTAAATAAAGATAATCCAATTAGCAGCATT
>CAZGAI010000594.1:0-2409 GCA_964523175.1 uncultured Victivallales bacterium
AAATCATAAGTGTTAACAATGAGGCATATTATTTTGCGTATTCAAGAATCAGCTTTACAGACCTTATTTTAGTATCTTATGTGCCTGCCGATAAGCTTTTAGCATTAACAAAAAAAGTTGGAGACGGTTTAGATAATACAGAGCACCATATGTTAAAAAACTTTATTATCATAGCTGTTATTTTTTTGTTTTTCTTTATTACTATAACAGGATTTGTATTCAATTATTATTTCATTATCCCAATACAAATACTTGTCAAGGGAATGCGGTCTATTTCAAAAGGTAACCTAAAAGAGAGAATATTTATTAATAGAGGCAAAGAGCTGGAAGAAGTAGCAGAAACATTTAATAGCATGGCCAGTCAGCTTGATACAACCAATAGCAAACTTGAAAAGCACAAGCTGCATTTGGCGCAAACAGTCAAGGTAAGGACAAATGAACTTGCAGATACTAATAAAAAGTTAGAACAGGAAAAAGAGAGAGCAGAAAATGCAACAAAGGCCAAATCAAAGTTCCTTGCAAATATGAGTCATGAAATAAGAAGCCCCATGAATGCTATACTGGGTTATTCCGAGTTACTTACCGAGGAAATTAAAGATGAAAAAATAAGTCATAAATTATCTGTGATATATGAAAATTCAAAAAATCTATTAAATATAATTAATGAGATTCTCGATATTTCTAAAATAGAGGCAGGCAAGGTAGTATTAAAACAAGAGATATTTGATATCTATAATCTTGTAGATGAGATAATAGAATTATTTACCCCGATGGCCGAATCAAAAAATCTGCATTTATCCTGCAATATTCTTACAGATGTTCCAAGATATATTCAACTTGATCCTTCAAGGCTAAAACAAATTTTAGTAAATATTGTCGGTAATGCAATAAAATATGTAGCAAATGGATATATCCGTGTGGAGTTATACCATATCCAAAAAGATAAAGATAAAATAACGCTTTACATAGATGTTAAAGATACTGGACTGGGAATACCAGATGAAAAAAAAGAATCTATATTTGATGCATTTTCGCAGCTTAATAGTCAAAAGACAAAAGACAAAGGAACAGGTCTTGGTTTATCTATTACTAAAAAATTGATAGAAAATATGAATGGTAACATATCGGTAGTTGATAATCCTGATGAGGGAAGCATCTTTAAAATACTCCTTGATGATGTTAGTACTTCTACTGAAGCTTTCTTTAAAAAACAATCTAAAGAAAACTCTATTGATGTTAATTCCATTGTTTTTGATCCAGCCACCATACTTGTTGCAGATGATAAAGCTGTCAACAGAGCTTTAATTAAAGAATATTTGGAGAAACAGAGTATAACAATGCTAGAGGCTATAGATGGACAGGAAGCAATTAATATAACCGAAGAAAAAAAACCTGACATTATACTTATGGATTATAGAATGCCTGTTTTGAACGGATACGATGCCATTATCAAGTTAAGGAAAAACAAAAAATTTACAAGTACACCTGTAATATTTATTACTGCAGCAATAAATGAAGTAAAAGAATTAAAAAAACTTTTTTTAACAGATACGCTGGCTAAACCTATCGAAAAACAAGATTTATATTCATTACTAATAAAATTTTTACCATATAAAATTCACAGTGATTATAAAAGTAAAAGCATTACAATAGAACAACTTAATCACAACGAAAGCAAGTCCAAAAAAATAGATAAATGTTATATTACGAAAGCCTATATAGATGAATGGAGTATAATACAGAAACAGTTCATTATTAATAAAATGAAAGAGTTTGCTGAGAAAATTTATAAACTTGGAGTAGATATTAATTCAGATACTCTTATACTTTGGAGTAAAGAAGTAATTGCTTCTGTAGAATATAATGATATCAGAAAATTGAATAAAGTATTCAGTTCATTTAATTGCATAGTTAAACCGGATATTGAAGACTAATAAATCATGAGTGAAGAATCAAAAAAATCAGAACCTCTAATATTAATAGTTGAAGATAATATAGATAATGTGCAGGTTATAATAGATATCCTCAAAATAGAGAAATATCAGATTGCTATTTCTACTTCAGCAGAAGAAGCACTCGAGAAGCTAACAACACTCAAGCTTCAACCAAATATCATATTACTTGACCTGGGACTTCCTAGTATGTCTGGAGAAGAGTTACTTGTTATACTAAAAGAAAACCATCCACATATACCCATTATTATAACAACAGGCAGCAATAGTCCTGAAATTATTGTCAATTGTATGAAAACCGGCGCTTTTGACTTTCTAGTCAAACCCCTGGATAAAGTAAGAACTATAACTTCAATTAATAATGCAATTAATTTAGAAGAAATTGAAAATGAAGCACAATGCTTAAAACACCAGCTTCTTCAGGACGAACTAATATTACCTGAAGCTTTTTCTAAAA
>CAZGAI010000595.1:0-2398 GCA_964523175.1 uncultured Victivallales bacterium
CAACCCTATAGGATTGTCTTAGAGAGTTTTGAAGCCCAATCATATTAACACACCTTTTTTCCCTAACTCCATACCGGAGATAGTGCAAAAATGGATTTTCATTAATATTCTTTATATCCGAATAATAGTTTTTATAAAAACAATCATCAAAATTAACGTTTGGCTTTCTACCTTCCTTCCACCCAAACTCAGCAAAGTGTGCTATCGGTTCCAAACCTGATAAAAGAACATCATTATTTTTTTTTAGGTAATAATGGTCATCAAATAACCCACTTTTTCTGATTTCTTTAATTTTACCTTTTAAAGAGTTTCTGAATTTCCTGTATTTTTTTTTAATTCTTAAAAAATTTAACATAAATCAAAATATAACCATAAAACTTAATTAAACGAATTGATGTCAATATTACAATTACTCATTTTTAATAATGTCATTTGCTTTTGCTTGATACTATTGCTATTGACCGTTATCTTATATGCATCCTCAATTTGCTGATGAATAACAAATGAATTGATACCATCCGGGATGCCTTCAGCAACACAAAGACAGAATAAATACTCGTCATTTTTAAGTTCCGGAAATATAAACTGAAAAGAAACTTTAGTAAGTTTATCTTTTGGAATTTTTTCGATATTATAACACGAATCAATATAAGAATTATACCCTATAACCCTCAAACCGAATCTATCAATTATTTGAAATAGAAACCAGGGATAATTCAGTTCAACTTCAGTAAAGAATTCAAAAACTAATGATACATTTTCCCCACCTTTAAGCTCTTCCAAAAGCTTATTAGAAGTGTTATCAAAAAGACCAATCCGCCTAATACAAACGTTGCCTGTTCCAGTAAAAGTTATATTTTCAGGAATACTAATCATTTCTTTAATTTTTGAGCCATTATCACTCTTTTTAATAACTGTAGCATCAGTCTTTCTAGCAAATGTATCCTGATACATATAAGTTCGATAGTCGTTAATAATTTCTTTTGATTTACCGAAAGCTCTTATTTCACTTTTGTCCATCCAAATTGTTTTCAAGCATAAACGCACGATTTCATTAACTACATGCGAAACGAATATAAAAGTTTTCCCTTGTTTCCTGAATTCTTCCAGTTTCTTAAAACATTTAACTTGAAATCGAATATCGCCAACACTTAGAGCTTCATCTATAATTAAAATATCAGGTTCAACATTTATAGCTACAGCAAATCCTAAGCGGGCAAGCATACCTGATGAGTACATTTTAATAGGTTGATTTAGATACTCGCCAATATCAGCAAAACTCTTAATATCATCAATTTTACTATCAATTTCTTTTTTAGAGAAACCATTGATGGTACCATTGAAATATATATTTTCTAATCCAGTCAATTCTGGGTTAAACCCTGTCCCAAGTTCAAGAAGTGAAGACACCCTGCCATTTACCTGAACTGTACCTGAAGAAGGTGTCAATACTCCAGTCAGTATCTTAAGTAAAGTAGATTTTCCTGCACCGTTTCTCCCTATTATACCAATTGTTTCGCCTTTGTTCACTTCAAAACTTACATCTTTGAGGGCATTAAATTCATGATGAAATTTTTTCCGCAGAGGATGAAAAATTTCAAAAAGTCTATCAATATGCTTATCATAGAGAGGATATATTTTTGATAAATTTTCTACTTTAATAGCTATTTCAGTCATTTTAATAAAAAACCTTCCAGCGAACTTAAATAATAATATTTGCTGTACCAATTAGTTTGGATTTTAATTATTTTAATATATTTCCAGACATTCGAGTAATTCGTTAAATTAGTTGACTACAATACATCAGCAAAGTGCGGTTTTGTTTTGATAAATACCTGAATTCCTGTATATAAAATTACCAATGTCACTACCCAGTACCACAGAGTCCAGTAGGGCTTTTCCCAGAATCCTACCTGGTACAGCAAAGAGTCTCTATACCCCTGAACTATATAAAAAACGGGATTCAATTTTAATATCCATAAAAACTTCTCTGGAATGTTGGATGGGTTCCAGAATATAGGTGTCATCCAAAATGCCAGTTGAGTAATAACACTAACAACCTGAGCAATATCACGTGTAAAAACATTAAGTGACGCGGTAATTAAAGAAAATCCTAAAATCATGGCTATCAGACAGAACAGATAATAAAATATTTGAATAGCAAAAAACGAAATAACCCCATAAAAAGAGAAAACAATAATAAGTAAAACCATTATACCTACATGAACAAACAATGAAGAAATTATCCTGATTAAAGGAAGCGCCTCAACCTTAAATACAACCTTTTTTACAAGGTAATCATAAGAGGTTATGGACGTAGTACCGTTTAACATAGCATCGGTAAAAAAACTGAATGGGATCATACCTGCTGTTAGATAAAGAATAAAAGGAAAGCCTT
>CAZGAI010000596.1:0-2396 GCA_964523175.1 uncultured Victivallales bacterium
ATTAGCATCAACAATTCTGCCGGAAGGATAGTCTACTAATAATATAGTATCCCAGGCCAAATTTATCATTGCAGGATATATGTCATTAATATCCATCCACTTAGTCTCCTTTTAAATAAAAAATAAATCTGTAAGCTAAGTTTTTCAAGGACTTTGTATTATACCGTTAAAAAAATTTGCAAGTATATAGGGAAACATTGCCTTATTTGGCATGTTTGATGCTATAAAGACAAATTATAACTCTGTTACTGCATAAATACATTACTAAGTTTACGCTAATGTAAACAATTTATTGTGAAAATCGTTGACTTAGGTGCTTATCTGATTTTGGCTTTAGCTCTTTTGAACCCTCTAAATTATATTATTTGTAAAGTAAAAATGAAATATCAAAAAAGTATAACAACAAAAAGGTGGGGATAATTATGAAAGAATTTTTAACAACTGCTAATTTTTTTATAAAAAGAAAATATCCGTCTGCAGCAGGAAAAATAATGCTCGTGCTAATTCTCATTTCTTTAACAGTCGCATACAATACACCAGAGGTTGATGCGTATAATCAGGCGTTCAATTGCTATGCCCGCCTTTCAGCAGCCGGGTATGATGATTCACTAATCGCTGAAAACATGAATGAAGTTATTAATTTTCTGCAGTCTGATTACCGTGCAGCTGGTTCTGGTGATAAGAATGGTCTGGCCGATGCATATCTAAATGGCTGGTATAGATTCAAGCAATAATTAAAGGATAATCGCAGAAAGGTACAAATGAAATTACTTATTTTAAAATTTTTCGTAACCTTTACTGTAACTATATTTCTGCCTTTTTTCTGTTTTGGATTTAGCGCTGATCTAATTGAAGCGACTCAGTCTGTGTATTGTAACAATGCATCTGCACAACAGCAGGCAGAGGTTTTTATAAAAAATAAAACCATAAACCATATGAGATTAATAAACATAATCAGTGATGAGGTATACCAGGCTAATCAGATTTTTTTCCAGAAAATTAATGATACAATTTCAGAAAGAGCGGCTAAACAGGCAGGCTTAAAATATGAAAAACAAAAACGTTTAAATACTAAGGATGTATACAAACCAGGGACAGACACTGATATTCTCGTAGGAAGTAGAAATGGGTACGTAACTCTAAATGATATTAAACTAATTAGAACTTTATACAATAAGGAAGTGGAAAAGTATTTAATTAAACATGGATATCAGATACCCAAAAGTCTTGACTGGGCAAATATAACTGATACTGATTTTTTGGTAAACCCTTCAGAAACTGAAGATTTTGAAGCAATTGCACTGTGGATAAATAAAAATGGCGGCACAGCATATGAAACCGCTTCTTCTGCTAAAGTTGAAGATTATATTAGATCAAAACGAGCCGATTTTTCTATAATAATGGCTGTTGCTTATAACAATGAAATGAATAGACAGATTAAAAATACTATTCAAAAATTAGTCCAAAATAAATTGATTATAAAAAAATTAAGAGAATTAGATCCTGTACAATGTCAGAAACTGCAGAATATACTTGCTGTTGAGCATAAATTGAACTCTCAGATAGCTAAATATCTTAATCGGAAATACAAGATATCATTACTTCTGGCTGAAAAATACAGTGTTGAATATAAATATCAAATTCCGCGACAGGTTACTAATGCTTTACTCCGGGGTCCCGATACTGCAGAAGATGCCGCATATATCGCCAAAAATATAGAAAAGTTGTCAAATAGAGCCGACTTAGAATTTTATAGAGTAATAGCAGAAGGCTTAACTCAGTTGCTGTTTCATAAGATAGTATTTAAGTCTGAAATACCTATCTAAGTTTACGCTAATGTAAACAATTAATTCTGTAAATTGTTGACTTAGGTATTTTATTGATTTATAGTTTTCCTCTGTATTCCATCTGAGATGATATAGTTCATAAAAAAAATCTAATGTAAGATGTTCAGCAAACAAAGAGGTTGCGAGAACTTCTGTAATTCCTGAGTCAAGTTTATTTTTATAAGTCTGATTTTATAAGGTTTAGGATTTAAACTTTCCTCTATGCACTCTTTACAGGTTAAATGGTTAGGAGAAACTGTAACAATTTTATCAGTATAATTTTTATCATCCAGAAAATCCTTAACAACGCCCCAGGTTGTCGGCATTCTCATACAAAAATATGAGCCCATTTTTAAATGACGTTTTTGAAGACATATTGAAGCATAACCTCTATCGTAGAGAGTAATGTCATTCTTATCAAAACTTCTAAACATCATATGCAGCTTGGCTAGTTCCCGCTCACCCGTACTTTTCGGTACAAGATAACTTTCTAGGGATATTACATTAACACAATCATAAAATGTTTTCTTAACACTGGAATATGATAATATCCATCTTCAAATTTTTTAT
>CAZGAI010000597.1:0-2394 GCA_964523175.1 uncultured Victivallales bacterium
CTAATTTACTAACCGGAATATGGGTCCATCTAGAAACTATATCGGCAATATCTTCTTCGTCTATTTCTTCCTTAAGAAGCCTTGACTCTTTTTTTTCCTGTTGCAGCTTTTCTTCTGCTTCACGCAGCCGTTGTTCCAATCCTGGCAACATCCCATGTTTAATTTCCGCAGCCTTTTCCAGATCATAATCTCTCTCTGCTCGTTCAAGATTATGTTTTGCCAATTCTACACTTTCTCTGAGAATACGAATATCGGAAATCGCCTTTTTCTCATTGTCCCATCTAGCTCTTAATGCACTTTCTTTTTCTTTTACATCAGCTAATTCTGTCTCAAGTAACTCACGTCGTTTTTTAGTAACAGCATCTTTCTCTTTTTTTAAGCCGGCAATTTCAATTTCCAGTCTCATTTTTTTTCTGCTGACTTCATCGAGTTCTGTAGGACTACTGTCTATTTCAGTTCTCAGTTTAGCACCGGCTTCGTCAATTAAATCTATTGCTTTATCCGGAAGAAATCTATCTGAAATATACCTGTCGGACAGTGTAGCAGCCGCGACAATAGCACTGTCTTTAATCTTAACGCCATGGTGTATCTCATAACGCTCACGTAATCCTCTTAAAATAGATATTGTATCTTCAACAGTTGGCTGCTGTACAAGTATAGCTTGAAACCTTCGTTCTAAAGCAGGGTCTTTTTCAATATATTTCCTATACTCATCAAGTGTAGTTGCACCTATACAGTGCAGTTCCCCTCTTGCCAGCATTGGTTTTAGTAAGTTCCCGGCATCCATTGCACCTTCTGCGGCCCCTGCCCCGACAACTGTATGAAGTTCATCTATAAATAATATTATTTCGCCATCGTTATCTGCAATTTCTTTTAGTACAGCTTTCAAACGTTCTTCGAATTCTCCACGAAATTTAGCTCCGGCAATTAAAGCTCCCATATCAAGAGCCACCAGCCTTTTATTTTTAAGTCCTTCAGGTACATCCCCCCTGATTATACGAATAGCCAATCCTTCAACGATAGCTGTTTTACCCACACCGGGTTCTCCAATTAAAACCGGATTATTTTTAGTTCTTCTTGAGAGAATCTGTATCGTTCTTCTAATTTCATCATCACGTCCAATAACAGGGTCAAGCTTATCTTTGCGAGCTAACTCTGTTAAATCTTTTGAATATTTTTCCAGAGCCTGATAACTGTTTTCCGGATTTTCATTCGTTACATTCTGATTTCCGCGCAACTCTTTAATCGCACCGAGCAATACCTTTTTATTTATTTCAAACTTTGTAAATATCCCCGCTAAAGCTCCCTGGGAATCAACCAATGCAAGCAACAAGTGTTCCACACTGATATATTCATCATTCATATTATCAGCTATTTCACGTGATTTTATTATTATTTCACTGAATTCACGTGATGCGTAGATTTGCCCCACTCCCGGGCCGTCAACTGCCGGATAGGATTTAAGTATATTATTAACCTCAGACTCAAAAAAAGTTACATCTACTTCAATTTTTTTCAGTAAAGAAGAAACCAGGCCGCCTTCCTGAGTTAACAATGCAAGCAACAGGTGTGCAGGTCGCATCTCATGATGTTTACTTTTTATGGTCAGCTCCTGGGCTGAAGCCACCGCCTCTCTGGATTTTACTGTATATTTATCATAATTCATATTTTCAACTCCTTATATTTAATATTTGAATACTCTATTAAATTAATATTTTCAATATTATTTATAGCAGATTCCCTGCCAAACTCTATTGTTTTATATAATATGTTAATCATGTGCATGATATAAATTAGGACAATCCAACCATTAGAGTCATTGTGTCTCATAATTGTTTATATTGAGGACTCTATCAACAACTGAGACATAAACACACAGTATACAGTTAAAAATAATTCATAATGATTTATATATGGTCTAAGTTTATAAAAAAGAGTATAACCTTGATAATAAGAAAATACTGTTATTAGATTTAGAAAGTTAATCATTTTAACAGTTATTGCCCTATTAATACTACGAATAGGTTCTATTTAAGCTGCTCAAAAAATCATCACAAAGAATCAACTTGAACAGGGCGTTAATTTTTGGGTAAAAACATTAAGAAATGTCCATCCAAATATATACCACGCTGTAAGTAAAGGAGCATTTGCTAAAAATGAGCAACTGATCCTTTCAAACCTTAAAAATAATGAAACACAGGAACAGTTTTATATACAGGTATCGCCTCTAATAGCATGTATTGTTGATGAATTACAGATGTGGCTACCGGTAAATGTTTATCATAAAATCCTTGACTCCGGTAAAATTTTTCCAGTAAGAGTTAAAGTAGAAAACAATAGTATATACTGAAACTGAATGAAAATGCAGCAATATGAATTGTAATCTCAAATTAT
>CAZGAI010000598.1:0-2389 GCA_964523175.1 uncultured Victivallales bacterium
TTGAAACTATGAAAAGTAAGAGAATTAAAACACTAATATTAACGATTGGTTAATATGCATATATTTTTATTTGTTATAATGTTTATACTGCTCTGCGGATTATTTGCGGGAATGGAATTAGGTAGTTTTTCTGTTAACAGAGTTCGCCTTCAGTATAGTATTTCACAGGGAGACTGCAATGCCAAACTCCTATATAAAAATCTGGGAGATCCTCAAATTTTTGTATTCACAATGTTGATTTTTCAAAATATTTCCACCTATTTATCCTCATTACTCGTAACAGATTACTATATTAACATTAATATAGCGCAGGAAAAATTGATATTTTTTTATAATTTCATACCGTGGTCAGCTGAAATTGCGGCAACTTTAACACTTATTCTCCCTATTTTAATTTTTGCTGAAATCACTCCCAAAAATTTATTTAGAGTTAAAGCTAATATTCTAATGAGTAAAACGGCTAGAATTCAGGCATTGTGTATATTTATATGCAGGCCACTTACTCTTATCCTAAAATACCTTTCAGGGTTCTTTGCAAAATCATCAGAATCAGATTTAAACTATGAATTAATTAATCTCAGTTCACAAAAACTGAAACTTATATTTTCCGAAGGCAGTAAAGCAGGAACCATTTCAGATCATCAGAATCATATGATAAACAATACACTTGAAATACATAAAGTTAGTGTAGCAAAAATTATGATTCCATTAAGTAGAATTATATCCATATCTGCCAATACACCAATAGTTGAATCCCTTAAGGTTTTTAAAAATTTAAGTTTTAATAATATTCCTGTTTATTCGGGAGAAAAATTTAAAATTCTGGGGACATTAAACTTTTTTGATTTACTAAACTTAGTAGATGAAAAGACTCTTGATTTACTGTCAATTCTAAAGCAAATACCAAGTGTAAACTGGAACGATAACTTACAGCAGACTTTCTACAAGCTCCAAAATAACAAGGCAACTCTTGCTTTAGTTAAAGATAAAATAAATAAAGTCGTAGGAATCATTTACTTAAAAGATATTGTAAACCATATAACGGAAATTGTATAAACAGGAAATTTATCGTACTGATTATAATTGGGAGTGTATTTTTTTCGTTATAAGTTATAATTGATTAATAAATGAATAATTTTATTTTTTCATTAATAACAAATAAAATATATTTATAATAATATTGATTAAACAAGGAGAGCAGAAATGACTAATCAAAAGATGAAACTGGCTAAATTACTTGATGATCCCTATCTCGCCCCTTTTAAAGACAAAATTATGTCTCGCAGAAAAATGGCTGAAGATACTGAAAAACGACTGACTAATGGTAAGATGGCAATTTCTGATTTTGCCAATGGGCATGAGTATTTCGGGCTTCATAAAATTAAAGACAACTGGGTTCTTAGAGAATGGGCTCCAAATGCTTCAGCTATTTATCTATATGGAGGCTTTAACGGCTGGAAAAAGGATAAGAAGTATTCTTTTGAGAAAATTGACATACAGGGTGGGATATGGGAAATAAAGCTACCGCTTAAAACTTTAAAGCATAAGGAGCTGTATAAGCTTCATGTCCTTTGGAATGGGGGAGAGGGAGAAAGAATTCCTGCATACGCCAGAAGAGTTTTCCAGGATGATAATACCAAGATATTTTCTGCACAGGTATGGGCCCCAGAATCACACTATGTTTGGAAAATACCAACTTTCAAGCCTACCTTTAATTCGCCGCTTATCTATGAATCACATATTGGAATGGGACAGGAAAAAGAAGGAGTTGGAACTTTTGAGGAATTCAGGAAAATTGTACTGCCTCAAATTGTAGAGGGTGGTTATAATACATTACAGATAATGGCTCTCATGGAGCACCCTTACTATGGAAGCTTCGGATATCATGTTTCAAGCTTTTTTGCTGCTTCATCAAGATTCGGTACTCCGGAAGAACTGAAAGCTCTTATTGATGATGCTCACAGCCAGGGAATTGCTGTTATTATGGACCTGGTGCATTCACATGCTGTAAAAAATGAGACAGAAGGATTAGGTCTACAGGACGGAACTTCATATCAGTATTTCCATGAGGGAGACAGAGGTATTCACTCTGCATGGGACTCAAGGTGTTTTAATTATGGAAAAACCGAAGTGCTGCATTTCCTTCTTTCCAACTGCCGTTACTGGCTTGATGAATATAAAATTGATGGGTATAGGTTTGACGGTGTTACAAGCATGCTGTACTATGATCATGGTTTGGGGACTGCATTTGGCGGTTATGACCATTATTATGACAACTCAGTAGATGAAGATGCGCTAGCTTATATGACCCTTGCCAACAGAGTAATACATGACACTAATCCAAATGCAATAAGTATCGCTGAAGATGTAAGCGGTATGCCGGGACTTG
>CAZGAI010000599.1:0-2387 GCA_964523175.1 uncultured Victivallales bacterium
CACCGGGTATAGCTTCTTTGATCGGTTGGGCGATGTCTTGGCAAAGCCAAATGATGCCTTTGCATTGGTCACCCAATCTGTCCTTAACTCTGTTTAAAGCCTCAATGCTGATATCATTGAGAACTAATTTAATGTCTCTGGATATAAACTTTTCAATTAAAATTGAAGTTCCCACTCCAGACAGGAAAACCGTGGAATTCCCCCATTTTGGAATATGATTCAACAATTCCAATGTTTGGGAGGCATCCTTTTCATACCATCCTAATTTTGGATCTTCTGTGCCTGAAAAAATTGCATCCCAATGCTTATCACTTGACTTCATTGTCTCGCCTCTATCTTTTTTATGGCTAACAAATATTATGTATACTGTATTTTTTATAGTTTTTTCTTAAAACTATACTTTATTGAATTATGTTCCTATTTTATTGTTATATGAAAATAAAATAATTAAGTTTATACACATTATTTAAAAAATTCTTTTTACCTGTTTATTATACACCCTAATACCCACAATTTCACTTATATCTCCAACCTCTGCCTCTGACGATGAAATAACAAATAACAGAAACCACTATGCCTTTGGCTAGGTAAAAATCTCAAATAAATCCTGCAAAGCAGGACAAGTTCCAAACTCGTACTGCCATGAGCAGTATCTTCAATTAGAAAAAAACCTCAGAAATTAATATTTTGAACTTATTTTATTTAAAAAAAGGATTCACCCGCAACAGTACAATGATATACTTGACTGATAAGCTATAATTAAAAATGCAGATGTATAATGTTTAATAATATATTTAAAGAAAGATTTACTTTATGAAACTATTAGTTGCAGTTACATTTATGTTTTTAGTAATAAGCGGTGCTATTGCTAAATCAGAATATAAAATTATAGTTGCTGATTGCTATGCCGCTTCTGATTTGGAGAAGTACTATGAAAAGTATAAAGTTATAGAATCTACAGATACTCTTAAACCAACTAACCCTTCAGATGCTTTTAAACCGCCTAATAACTCAGATACCTACACCGCGGCTGATTCTTCAGAGCAGAACAAGAAGAGATGGATGGACAAAGGTAAACTTATTCAGTTAAAACAAGGCACAAAAGTCGAAGTCATTGGTATTATCACAGAAGAAACTAACCCTGTTCGAATTGTACAAATAAAGATTCTCAATAAAAAATGTCCTGTCCCGCACATTGTCTCAATAGGCTAAACTCGTGCGGAAGTACTTGCGCCGTGCGCATCAAAAAGGTCAAATCTAAGTTCCTGCAAACCATTAAATGATGAGGTTTACTAAATAATGAAAGCGTTTAAGGCTTATGATATTCGTGGTAAATGGGGTATTGAACTAAATGCGGCAACTGCATACAGAATTGGTAATTTTATTCCTGAAGTATTTGGTGTAACAAAAATCCTGATCGGAAGAGATATTAGACTTTCGTCAGATGAGTTTTTTGATGCTTTGGCTAAAGGAATAAATGATGCCGGTGCTGATGTTTGTGATGCAGGTTTAACAACAACTCCAATGATTTATTGGGGAACTGGAAAGTTTGATTTTGAATTTTCGATTATGATAACAGCCTCTCATAATCCAAGTGACTATAATGGGCTTAAATTTTCAGGTAAAGAAGTACTTCCTATTGGATATGATAATGGCCTCAACAAACTTGAGAAACTTGTTGATAGCAGTATCAATACAGTAATCAAGAAGAAAGGATCAATCACGAAATTTATTTTCAAGGATGATTATATAAAGTTCCAGAAAAATTATAAGCATGATTACGGCAATCTTAATATTGCAATTGACTGTTCTAATGGTATGTCGGCATTGCTGGCCAGGGAAATCTTTGGTAATGTACCATATTACATAAATGAAAAAATGGATGGCAATTTCCCCGGGCATGAGCCAAATCCACTTGAGGCCAAAAACCAAGAGCAAATAAAAAGAATCGTAAAAGAAAAAGGATGCGACATAGGTGTAATATTTGATGGTGATGCTGATAGAGTAATGTTTATTGACGAAAATGGGAAGTTTATTTCTCCAGATTTGATTCTTGCTTTATTTGGACACTACTTTTTTGAAGAAAAAAAGGCTAAAGGTAGAGTTGTTCAGGACATAAGGACATCCAAGTCTGTTGGTGAATATTTAAAACAATTTAATGTTCATGTTGATACTTGGAAGGTTGGCAGAGCTTTTGGAGCACCAAAATTGAAAGAGGTTGATGGTATATATGGTGGTGAATTAGCTGGACACTATTATTTTCGTGACTTCTATTATTCGGATAGTGCATTCATGGCGGCAGAGATAGTTTTAAATATCATTAAAAAGTTTAAATCACTGGGTCTATCAATATCTGAATTGATAAACCGCATCTCTACATATGAGAA
>CAZGAI010000600.1:0-2380 GCA_964523175.1 uncultured Victivallales bacterium
TCATTAGCAGATATTATTATATCGAATACTTACCACAAATTATTAATATGATACATTAACTGTTTCTGGTAAATGTAAGCATAGTAATATCATCAAAAAGTTTACCCTTCTGAAAGTTGTCTACATCATTCAATACAAGTTTGCAGAGAGCCTCCGGGGAGAGGTCAGCATTATCTACGAGTATTTTGTCCAGCCTGGACTGACCATAAACATTATCACCTAGCAAAGCATCTGTTATACCATCAGTATATAGTATTAATTTATCTCCAATATTAACCTGCTCCTTACCGCATGAATACTTTTGATCGCCATCAAAGCCCAGTGCTGGATTTTTCATGTCTCCAAATTTATCAGTTCTATGATCTTTCGCGATTCTTGTAGCCTTGTGATGACCTGCGTTTGCGTAAGAGAGTTCTCCAGTATTAAGTTTGTAATATGCTAAAAAAGCAGTAACAAACATAAATTCATCATTATCCTGAGAAAGAACTGTGTTAGCTTTCGCAAGAACTTCACCTGGATCAAGAGTTTTATTCAGTAGGGATACATTTTTAATAATCGTTTTGGCTATTCCCATAAAAAATGCAGCCGGAATACCTTTACCGGAAACATCAGCAACCAGAAAGACTAAAGTATTTCTATCAGGACCAAGAAAAAAGAAGTCATAAAAATCGCCGGATACTTCTTTTGCCGGAAATAATTTAGAATATAGAGAAAAATGGTCGTTATCAAACATACTTAAAACAGATGGCAATATAGATTGCTGAATTCCCTTAGCCAGTTTAATTTCATTCTCTAAAATAGTTCTTGCAGTGATTTCAGTTTTAAGCTTCTCCATATAATCAGAAAGGTTTGTACCCAGCATGTTAAATGTTTCTGCTAACTGAACAGTTTCGCGAGTACCTCTTTTATCATCTACCTTAACATTAAAATCTCCTTTACCTATTTTTTTTACAGCATCTTTTAACTCAACTATTGGCTGTGCAACAGTTTTAGCAAATCTACTTCCAAAAATAGCGGTCAGAATAATCAAAATAATGAGGATAATGAAAAATGAAATTCCCAGATTAATAAGTGTATCAATATCTATTTTATTCATCTTTTGCACCTGAATGGATTGTTCCATTTGTTCTCTGCTTACCAACTCATCAAGAATTTTACCAACAACCTGAGCTGGAACTTTCAAAAAGAAAAAAAGTGTAAGAGAATTTTCAGGTAAATATCTTGAAGCAAAAAATTTGAGATCCTGAACATTTCTACTGCTTCTATCCATACTTTTTACTGCAAAACAACCAGAAGCTTCTGGTTGTTTATTATACTTTTTTATTGTCATGTAATAGTTCGGGGAAGTATTTTTTAATATTGCGTAGTTCTTCCCTGCAAATAAATCGTCAGAATCAAAAGTAATATTCCCTTTATCATTAATGATTATAATTTTCCCAATCTTTTTTTCATCTCTGTATATTATTTTTTGGATTAAACTCTCAAATTGTTTTCCACCCTTTGTATCAAGAAAAGTCTTAAAATCTTTGTCCATAATAAAAATAGATAATATATCTGACACATGACGTGTGATTTGAAGTACAAAATGGTTTTCAAGTAATTTTAAACTCTTATACTGGAGGTCTCTGACAAAGACTGTATGACCCTTAATAGAACGTTTTTCATCGTTGTTAAGCTTAACAAAACTCTGCAATATTACCAGATAATGAGTAACTGAAAAGATAATTCCAACAATAAAAACTACCAGAATATATGAAATTACTATTTTTGTTTTAAAAGTTCTACTTTTTTTCATTAGAATCTACTTTCTTTATAAATGGTACTCTACCTCATACTTTTCATTTGAATTCAACGCATAGTTCCACCTGTTTTCTGTCTCATCTAATTTAAAACATCAAACAGTTTTTGCTGGACCGTGCTTCTATTAGTTACTTTTGTTTCATAATCATTATCTTTGTATATCATTGCTATCAGCTTTAAGTCCTGCAGTTCTTCCTTTATCAGTCCAATACTCATTTTTTTAAAATTTTCGTCGTTAAGACCTGCAAAAATATCATCTAAACAATCATTCTCCTATCGATATTTCCTTAATTCTTTTTCATTTATTACGTCATCAGTTACATACCAAAATGATTTACTGTTTAATTTTGAAGATCTAAAATTCAGCAGTTCAGAAAAAATTGTATTTTTTGCCCATAACCCAATCTTCTCTTTGCTGTTTGCATGATCAAGTCTATTGATGATAGCCATTAGAAAAAAATATATTTTGGAATTGAATATCTCTCTCCAGGGATATATTTTGGGTTCCATAAAAACACCTCATATATAAATACAATAGGATAACTACGGAGATATTCAAGCTATATTTTACGTAAATATA
>CAZGAI010000601.1:0-2378 GCA_964523175.1 uncultured Victivallales bacterium
AATCGCTGAATATTTCGTGCCTAGCTAGGCACGAAATTTCTCAGCAATATCCGTTATAAGACGTTTTTATCCTAAAGGAACAGACTTTTCACTTATAACAGAAAAAGAGATATTGAGAGTGCAAAATTTACTTAATGAAAGACCTAGAAAAACGCTTGGATTTAAAACTCCAAAGGAAATTCTAACCTCAGAATTACTGTGGAGAAGGGAGTATCGAAAAATAATATAAAATTAAAAGACAATTCAAGAAAGACGTTTATCAGCTGTTACATTTCGCCTTTGCTCCTCTGGAGCACCCCTACGGGGACAGGCTACATTCCACAGCTGATAAAGAGAACATTGTCTGCACGTTTGCACAAATACCAACCATTTATGGTATTCGTTAAGCTTGTTTAACTTGACAGGTTTTATTTTGAATGAGGCATTTGATGCAGAGGTTTAGAATTTAAACTATAATTGCACTTGACTTTTGAAAATAGATATTATGTAGCCACGATATTATTCATTATATTTTTAATAATTTTTTTGCATTAGTACCTAACCCAAGTTTGCACTTTTAGCCCTCTTTAAAAAAATATTTTGAGGCTAGCTATGTCAAATGCAGGGACCTAATAAAAGTCACACTATTTGACTTTTTATGTTTCACTATCCATTTTAATTAAATGCAAAAATCATGAAATATTTATTAGTATTTGAACAAAATATTTCATCTTCAATAAAATTAGGTTGTAGGGACCTAAAAAAAAGTAGTTTAGCCTCAAAAAAAAGACTAAACTAACAAACTTGGGTCAGGCCTGTCTAGCACAATGAATATGTATCTACTATTCATTGTGTTCCAACTCCGTTTTAATATCTTCTAATTCGGTTTTTATTGATGATATACATGCACCAATATCTATCATTTTGTTTGCCTTTGATTTTCTAAATATAGCCTTCCTTGACAAATCATAAAATTTACTATAAGCTTCACTTGCCAAGTCTAATAATTCAATCATTTCATCAAGCTTAGTCTCATCAAATTCTCTTTTTATACCATTGTGAGTTTTGTATATATTTTCTTTTCTATTATCTAAGTTCATAATTAACCCTCTTTTTTTTTGATTCTTTTCATCCAGTAAATAAAACTTATTATAATATATACAATTAGTCCTGCAATTACAGAAAGAATTGGCGCAACTATTATAGTTCCGAGCAAATAATCTCCCACTCTGTCTAGAAACTGGTACCCAAGAGTTTGCAGCGTAAATTCAGTCAGGAACTTTCCGTTCATCGCAAAATAACCTACTTCTACACATATAGCCGGTACTATTGGCGGCATACAGAAGTGCTGCATATTAAATGCCATTATTCTGTTTAGTTTCAACCTGGTTGCAAAAAAAAGAATTGCTGCACTGTGCATGGAGAACAGGGGCAGTGTTCCTATAAAAATTCCCAGCATGCCCGCTAATGCCAAATCTTTTGCTGATGTTTTTTCTTTTATTAATTCTTTGAGTGTTTTAATTGGTTTGAAGAAAAATTTATGCATCTTTTCTTTATGGGATTCTCCATATAGAATTTTGTGCGGTATAGGAATAAAATTCTTAAAAACAAGCTTCGTATAAGTTTTTGAAATTCTTATGTTGTCAAGCAGAGGATCAAAATGTGATGCTTTTTTGGTTGCTTCTGAATAATGAACTGAAATGTCAACTGATTCAAGGAGCAATCCTGCCCACACTGCTTTAGCCAGTACTTCAATTTCAAAATTATATCCTGTGTCATTAAGCTTTAGTTTAAGAAGAGGGGCCACAGGATAAGCACGGAACCCACTTTGTGAATCTGGAATAGACGTTCCACATGCAACCTTCAGCCAGAAATTTGAGAATTTTCTGCCAAATCGACTTTTGCCGGGTACTTGTACATTAGAAAAATTTCTTGTTCCAATAATAATTGAAAGAGGATTATCTTTGATTTTGGGGATAAATTTTGAAACTTCAGATGGTTCATGCTGGCCATCAGCGTCAATAGTAATAATATGGGTATAATTATGTTTTGATGCCCATGCTGCTGCTGTAAGTATTGCAGCGCCTTTTCCTCTGTTATGAGTATGTGATACTCTATTAACTGAAAGAAGCGCTACAATTTTAGCAGTTGTATCAGTGCATCCGTCATTCACCAGTAAAACGTCATAACCTGTTTCTGCAGCTTTGGAAATTACATTCGATATTGTGTCAGCATTGTTGTATGTAGGGATAACAAGAAGTATCTGCTGTAACTGTTTATTTTTAATATCCATTTTTGTCTTCGTTTGTTGAGACAGAGTCTGCGTATTTCATCATGTAGTTTCTTAATTAGAAGCTGCACGAAAAGAATTTTTCGTTAGCATCTTCTAATTAAATGTA
>CAZGAI010000602.1:0-2352 GCA_964523175.1 uncultured Victivallales bacterium
TACTGCTTCATGAAAGAAATCTGAAAAAGATAAAAACAACGAGACATACTAAAACAAACAACACAGCCACAGGTTGTGCATATTTTAACCCATACGCAGTAAATCGTTCATAGATTAAGACAGAGGTAACTGCCGGATGATACGCAATAATAACAATAGCACCGAACTCACTAAGTCCCCTTGCCCACATCATTACAAAACCTGAAAGAACAGCCCGCCAGGCAAGTGGAAGGCTTACAGTAAAAAAAACACGACCGGGAGATGCCCCTAGAGTGTATGCAACTTTTTCCAGCCTAACCGGTACCGCTTCAAATCCTTCTCTTGCTCCATTTATTAGAAAAGGCAGGCTGATAAAAGCCATTGCAATCATAATTCCAGCAGGACTGTCTACGAACGAAAGTCCGAATTTATCTGCGATACCACCTACAAAACTATCTCTGGACAGCACACCTAAAACAGCGATTCCGGCTGCTGAATGCGGTATAACCACCGGGATATCAATAATACCGCAAAGCAAACGTTTAAATGGAAAGTTTTTCCTTGCAAGTAAATATGCAAAAGGAACTGCTAGTATTGAAAAAATAAAAGTTGCAAGTATCGATGTCCACAACGTCAGCCAGATACTACCGGTAACGCTGCTATCTCCTGCAACTCCTATCAGGCTATCAATAGAACATCCAAAAAGCATCCCAAGCAAAGGCGCTAAAATAAATAAAAGAATCAATCCACCTAAAAAGGTTAGAAATAATTCAAATAAACTAAGCTTTCTATTTTTTATCATTTTCAGTCTCACAAATTATTTTTATTATTTAGCTGAGCAATATCATAGCTTATGAAGCATAAAGCTGATAAATCAGCTATATAAAATATAGAACTTAAAATTAGAACAGTATACAAGATACTTTTTATGTAGTTTTTAATTACAATATACTAAATAAAGATATTTTTCACGTTAATAAAGAGAAGAAATTACATGTTAATTATTTAGAATTTTTATTTAATGATTTTTCTCATTTTAGCAAAAAAATATTGCAACAGTACTATAATCTGATATAATTATATTAATATAAATTTCTTTTGTCAAGTTTTACAGGTAAATAAACTCAGACAAATATCATTGTGCCGAAATGAACCTTTTCATGTCCATTATTACACAAACCGGAGGAACCGGAACTAAACATAAAAACCACCACGAAGCTCACGAAAAGCACGAAGTTTTAATTTAAGAGAAACCTATTTTTTGCTTTTCAGAAGAAAAGTAAAAAACTTCGTGTTCCACGCTTCAAGCGTGGCAAGCTTTTTCCTTGCCAAGTCATGGTCTTCGTGGTTAATTAAAAATTTGAACTGTTCAACAATTTTATATTATTAATTATCCAAATATTAGAGGAGTTTTTAAGTATGAAAACCTTAATTATTTATCGTAAGATCTCGCTTCTTTTTTCAATAACTTTTCTATTCTTCTTTTTCAGCACAATAATTATACCGGCATTCTCCATAGCAGCTGAAATAACAACAACCAGCTCAGCAGAGAAAACAGCTGAAAAGGAAACGCCTGAGTCAGCTGAGACAAAGCCTTCCGAAAAAGCTGAACCAAAAGAACTGAGTTTACCTCCTGTTGAACTAACAACAAAAGCTATTCAGGAGAGAATAAACACAGTAAATGGGATGTCTGAACTTTCGGCAGAATCCAAAAAGAAAATCGTAGATTATTACAATCTGGCACTAAAGTCACTTGAGAGACAGCGAAATGCAGTTTCGCAAGCAAGAAAATATTCAGAACTGATGAAAGAAGATACCTCTAGTTCGCAAAATAATAGCAATATGCTAATGATTCGTCCGATAGCAATTGAGCGAAAAGCCAGATCAATGGCTCTTACAGATATAGAAACTAGAATAGCAGAACTTCAGGCTCAACTGGGACTTGAACAGACAAACTTAGAATTGGCAAAACAGGTTCAACAAAAAACATTGAATAAACCTGCAGAACTGCGTAAAGATATAACATTTTACGAAGACGAACTAAAAAAACTTCAGGCTCAGCTTGATAACCCTAAGAAAAACGACAACCTGACACCTCGAGAGATAAGGGCAAAAAGGACAAGTACCAGAGCTAAATGTGCTGCTCTCATAGCTGAGTTAAAAGTTGCTGAAAAAACCGCAGAAATTGCTAAACTTAATACAAGCCAAGTTAACGACAAACTTGCTATGATGTCACGAAAAGTTGATAGATTCGAAAAATTAATCAAGACCTGGGGTGATATTAAAGAAGTACGTAGAACTGATATTGGTTTTACTGAACTGCGTCAAAATAACGCTTCTTTAGCCCAGCTAAATAATAAAACATATCCTAAT
>CAZGAI010000603.1:0-2345 GCA_964523175.1 uncultured Victivallales bacterium
GTCATCCTTAAAACGTCCAGCCTTGAGTGGAATAGTCTTTCCGTCGCTTGTAAATGCACTGCCGTGCCGTGCTAGGCGTGTGGGCATAACACAGTCAAACATATCAATACCGCGTGCTACTGATTCGATTAGTTGTTTGGGAGTTCCGGCTCCCATTAAATATCTTGGTTTATCCATGGGAAGATGAGGTACAACCCAGTCTAGGCATTCAAACATTTTATCTTCTGGTTCGCCAACACTTAACCCACCGATCGCATATCCTTCAAAATCCATTTTAACAAGTTCTTTTGCGGATTTTTCTCTCAAATCTTTATATGTTGATCCCTGAACAATACCGAATAAACTCTGATGTTCCTGAAGTTCCTGATCTCTGGAAAGTTTTTCCCATCTTAAGGTGATATCCAGAGACTTTGAAGCCTCTTCATAAGAACATGGATATGGAGTACATTCGTCAAAAGCCATAACAATATCCGAGCCTAAGTCTCTCTGAATTGCCATCGATTCTTTGGGGCCGAGGAAAAATCGTGAACCATCGATATGTGATGCAAACTCAACTCCATCCGGTTTCATTTTTCTAAGAGAAGCTAAACTGAATACCTGAAAACCACCGCTGTCAGTTAGAATCGGCCTATCCCAGTTCATGAATTTGTGAAGTCCGCCGGCTTTCCTGATTATGTCTGTTCCGGGACGAAGGTATAAGTGGTAAGTATTTCCAAGAATTATTTCTGCATTTAACTCTTTTAATTCATCCGGGGTCATAGCCTTAACTGTTCCGCGCGTTCCAACAGGCATAAATATGGGTGTATTTATTTTTCCATGTGCGGTCTCCAATATACCGCAACGTGCAAAAGTTCTATCTGAATTATGTAATATGTCAAATTTCATTTCATGCTCTTATTTTCTAAGTATTCAATAAAGTACGTGTTGTGTAATACAAAAGTAGAGACGCAATATCTTGCGTCTAGTACGAAAACAACGCTGCTTACTGTTACTTACTTTATTATTATGAATAAACTGATTAAAGTAAAATATGAAGTCCCCCATCATTACCAGAAAAGGACTGATCCCCAAACCAGCGTTGCTGGTACCAAAAAAATCTTGTCCCGCTTTTGCGGGATGGGCAAGACTTAACTTATAAAGGCAGAGGTTTGAACTCAAATTCACTATAAATATTATAGCATATTATTACGATTATTGATAATTCAAAAAGAAATCCTTTTAATAAATTAGTGAAATTATTACAACTTATTTAAATCTTTCATTTTGTAATATTTGTCTCTATCTTTTTAATCTGATGTTACTGTTGAAAAACGTGGTTAATTCATTTGGGAGATTATTATACAGACTTTTACAAATCATTATTTCAATATTCTGTTTTTTGAGCTCATAGAAATTCTTGGTTTTAATAGTTTACAAGTCCTTATTACTATGGGGATAGGTGCTTTAGCTATCGCCCTTGCGGGTAACGAAGCAACTGAAAATTTATTAGGAACTATACTGATTACAATTGAAAAACCTTTTACAATAGGCGATTGGATTCTGATTAACAAGGTAGAAGGAACCGTGGAACATGTTGGTCTCAGAAGCACGAGAATAAAAACTTTTTATGACTCGTATCTTACAATGCCAAATGCTAAGTTTATTACAACTCCTATTGATAATATGGAAGAGCGTCAAGCCAGACGCTATTAAACAATGTTGAATCTTGACAAATCCACTTTTCCCGTGTTGCTTGATGTATTTACACAGGGGGTTATTGGCATAATCAAAACTACTCCGAATAAGAAAAAAATGGGAACTATTTAAAGGTAAATGATATAGGCGAATCGTCAATTGATGTGCTGGTATATGTATTCTTTATTGCACAGGACTTGAGATCCTCGAAGAAAGTGATAGAAAATATATATACTATGGACTTAAATCCGGAACAATTAACCAAACAAACAGGCCTTGTAAAAAATTCAGTTAGAAAAATAATTCATGACTTCAGGAGTAGAATTTAATATTATATAGCTAATAGCGACAATTGCGTCTCTATCGTTTAAGCATTCTTATGGTTTGTGAAGTTGAAATATTATTTATTTTAACTATATTTTAACCTTCACTTCAATAATAAATTAATTACAGGTTATTTTGCATGAGTAATTCTATTGTTTTTTCATATGCGTTGATAGTTTTTGGTATCTGTTTCGGGATACTTTCTGTGTATACTTGTTTGAGCATGGTTAAATCTAATATTTCAAGAAATGAAAAAATCCCCAGAAATTTTGTATTCGGAGCAGTTTTTGCCATAATTGATATTGCATGGTGTATTCCTCAGGCATTATCGATATTTTCTCCCGGTT
>CAZGAI010000604.1:0-2339 GCA_964523175.1 uncultured Victivallales bacterium
ATTAAATAGGAAAAGAAGAATATAGAACTGGAAAAAAACTAAGTATTACCCCTTTTTAGAAATGTTCTAATTAGTATTTTTTTTGCTAACCTGCGGGCGAATGTGTTTTCTAAAATATTGGACTGCTTCGTAGGAATTTTTAAAATTTCCAGCTAAAAAAATCAAGTATTCTTCGGAAGCTGCTTTACCAATAAAAAAAGGAAGTGGACCAGCTGCCGTATAGAAACCAGCTGGATATTTTTCGGACATAGTTCCAATATATCTACATGGCATCAATAGTTGCCTGTTTATATAATGAAATTGTTTTTTGGGTAATTGCACTAAATTGGTGTTATTAATTGGTTGTATTATAATGTCACCTGTTTTTATTATAGATTTATTGTATTCAAGAGATTTAGCACCAAGTGATTCCATGTAATACTGAAATCCCCAATGGCCCTGAAACCATATTGTGTGAGGATAATCATTAAACTTATTATGAATGTTATATGCTGCTATGCGCTGGCAGTTTGCCAGAGATACATCTGCCCATGTTACGGATAGTGCTATGATCGCTGCCGGTATTAAGGGCCAGGTATATATTAACATTTTGGTATTTTTTTTATCGTCAATTTTAAAATTAAGTCTTCGTGCTATGAGGATTCCAACTGCTGGAATCATAGGGAGAATTGTACGCGCGCTTATAGTCCAGTTAATATAGGCTGCGAATATAAAAGTACCAAAAATCCATAAAAATAGCAGCGATGATTTTGGGCTTCTATTTTTTATAATATCAATTATTGCTAGTAAAAGAATTTGTATTCCGGTAAAAACAAAAAGAGAATACTGTAAAATAAACATAAAATTAAGATGTTTAATGTTTGGGAGCAGAATAGTTCTTATCGGTTCTATTCCAAACAGAATTGCGATGAATAGGATCAGAAAAATAAATCCACAGATCAAAGCACGACGCGACCATATTAAATGAGAGAAAAAAAGAACACCTATTATACAGCCACCGGTATAAGATAAGCCGGTAAATGTTTTTGCTATAAACATGGATATATTTTTACCGCCTCCTATTTGAATCGCATATATGGCTGCATTAGATATAAGAAAATTATTGTATAATAAGTAAGTAACAAGCTGATATTCAACAATTACGAGTATTGGAATAATTAAATATACAGTCCAAATGCCTAGTTTGCGTCTGGCTAGTAATGAATAAATAAATAGTAGAGGTATTATGCTCATTCCATAATATTTAGTTAAAGCTGAAAGAGATATAAGAATAACGGAACAAAGTAAATATAAAGATTTATCTTTTTCCATTCCCAATAACCATAGAACAGCAGACCAAACATAAAAGGTTAGCATTAAGATATCTGTCATAATATTAGTACTTGATACAAGAAATACAGGAGTTAGTACAGCTATTAAAGCGGCTAGGTAGGATTTTTGACAGAAAAATCTAGCTAGAAAATAGATTCCAATGCTAAGGCAGACTCCGACAACAAGAAAGGCAAGGTGTAGAGCTATCTCACTCCATCCCCAGAAAAATGCGATTACAGCAATAAAATAGGATACTAGTGGAGGGTTCTGATTGATTAAATACATAGAATCTTGTCGACCATACCAATTCACGAGAAAACCGTAAAAATCAAAAGGGTGTGCCTGAATTTGTTTTGCACTCCATAAAAATAGTGAATCATCTATATGAAATGCTTTATTAATGAAAGGAAGAAGACATATTGCTGTTATGCCTGCAACAAGAAACAATGATTTTCTAGAGTAAGGTTCGGTTTTCATTGGGTTTCATCTTTGCAGCCTAGGACTACATTTGATTTTGTTGATTTCTGACAAAATCAGCAAAAGGCGATTAAAATATTTTTTTATTAGCGTTAATTCGGGGAATTCGCGGTTAAAAAATCTTTGTGCCTCTGTGCCTCTGTGTGAGACTATTTTGGTTGTGTCTCGGCGGTTCCAAGTATATCTACAGCCGAGCTTGCCTGCTTTAATCTTTCAATTAATAACTTATTACCAGGCCTGATTTCTAAAGCCTTTTTATACCACGAGATGGATTCTTTATAATTTTTTAAATAATATGCTTTTAAACCCAGACATAAAAAACGTCTCACGCTATTCAAGTTTGGTAGATTTAACATTTTATTTAAATATTCTAAGATTTTAGATCTGTTTCCCATTAAGTCATATTTATTAATAATATATCCGAGTAGTATAACATATCTATTGTGGATAACTTTAAATTTAATTCCTTTTCTTAGTTTTGGTTCAACCTCTATTAAAGATTTCAATGCTGATTTTTTGTTTAACTTGTATTCAACTAATGATTTATAGTA
>CAZGAI010000605.1:0-2332 GCA_964523175.1 uncultured Victivallales bacterium
TATTGCAGCATCAAGCGGTAGTGCATGTACTACAGGAAGCTTAGAACCGTCACACGTTCTTAGAGCTATGGGTGTTCCGTATACATCCGCACACGGTTCTGTCAGGTTAAGTTTATCACGCTTTAATACTAAAGAAGAAATGGATTATATCGTTAAAACCCTAATCCCAACGATAGCCAGGCTAAGAGAAATTTCACCATACTGGAACAGTTCGGAGCAGTGAGCAGTAACCAGAGGTCGTAAAGCAGATGTCACCGATATCCCGCTGTAGAGGGCAAAATATTTTCCGCTCAATAGAAAAAGAAGGAAGACAATGGCAAAAGGGAATAATAATTTTGAAGCAGCATTATTTAATACTGCGGATAAACTTAGAAAAAATATTGATGCGGCTGAATATAAAAATGTAGTACTTGGTTTGATATTCCTTAAATATATTTCTGATTCATTTCAAGAACTTTTTGACCGTTTAGGACAGGATGATTTTTCAGACCCTGAAGATAGAGACGAATACCTTGCGGAAAATATTTTTTTTGTTCCCAAAGATGCCAGATGGGCAAGTCTTCAGGCTAAAGCCAAATTGCCGGAGATTGGTGTAGCAATTGATGATGCTATGGATGTCATAGAAAAAGAAAATACTGAATTAAAAAATGTACTTCCTAAAGTCTTTGCAAAACCCAATCTTGACAAATCGGCTTTAGGACAGCTTATTGATGTTATTTCTAATATTGAACTGAAAGCAGTAAATGAAAACTCAAAAGATTTACTAGGTCGTGTATATGAATACTTTTTAGGTGAATTTGCTAATGCAGAAGGCAAAAAAGGCGGCCAGTTTTATACTCCCAAATCTATCGTAAAACTTATGGTGGAAATGATCGAACCCTACAAAGGTAGAGTTTATGACCCGGCTTGCGGCAGTGGTGGTATGTTTGTGATGAGTGAAAAGTTTGTTGAGGAGCATCAGGGAAATATTCAGGATATTACAATATACGGACAGGAGTCTAATCAAACGACCTGGAAGCTATCTAAAATGAATCTTGCCATTCGTAATATTAATTCTCAATTTGTGTTATGGAATACCGAAGGCAGCTTTTTGCACGATACACACCCTGACTTAAAAGCGGATTTTATACTTGCCAACCCTCCATTTAACCAATCTGAGTGGGGACAGGACATTCTACAGGAAGATGGTCGATGGAAATATGGTTTACCACCTGCCGGCAACGCCAATTTTGCCTGGATGCAGCATATGCTCTATCATCTCGCCCCTCATGGCGTAATGGCAACGGTGTTAGCCAACGGCAGTTTGAGTTCCAATACTTCAGGTGAGGGAGAGATTCGTAAAAATATTGTTAAAGCAGATTTGGTTGATTGTATTGTCGCCCTACCCAAACAACTTTTTTATAACACAGGAATACCGGCAACGATTTGGATTTTACGCAGAGGTAAGCAGGCAAAACACGGCGAAACACTGTTTATTGATGCCTCAGAAATGGGCTTTATGAAAGACAGAGTCCATCGTGAGTTTGCATCCGAAGATATAGAAAAAATACAACAGACTTATCACAATTGGTTGAAAAATGAGAATTACACAGACATCAAAGGATATTGTAAATCAGCAAAACTGAAAGAGATTGAAAAACACAGTTTTGTTTTAACTCCGGGTCGATATGTCGGTATACCGGATGAAGAAGATGACGGTATTCCATTTGAAGATAAGATGAATGATTTAACGAGCACCCTTGCCAAACAAATGCAAAAAGAAAAAATACTGGATGATCAGATAAAAGAACAGCTGGCAAAGATTGGGTTTAAGGTATGAGTGATAAAATCAGTCTTTTAGAAGACAACCAGATACAGAGTAGAATTTACACTCTTCGTGGTCAGCAAGTGATGCTGGATAGAGATTTAGCAGAGCTTTACGGGGTTGAGACAAGGGCATTGAATCAGGCAGTAAAAAGAAATATTGAGCGATTTCCTCAAGAATTTATGTTTCAACTTACTAATGAAGAGTTAGAAAATTTGAACTCACAAATTGTGATTTCAAATAAAGAAACTTTGACATCACAATTTGTGATATCAAAAGAAAACAGAGGAGGTCATAGAAAATCACCCTATGCTTTCACTGAACAGGGTGTATCAATGCTTAGTGCTGTATTAAAAAGTACCAGTGCTATAAAGATGAGTATTCAAATTATCAATGCATTTGTGCAAATGAGACGATTTTTATCTTCAAATGGAGAACTTTTCCAAAGATTAAATTTAGTAGAGAAAAGACAAATTAGCTATGAAATTAAAAGTGATAGTAAATTTGAAAAGATTCTTAATGCACTTG
>CAZGAI010000606.1:0-2325 GCA_964523175.1 uncultured Victivallales bacterium
ATAACAGGATTATAGGATGGACAACCGCCACCTTTAAATATTTCATCAAATATACTCTGATCTATTTTATCTATTAAATGATCTACAACACGTACTAAATCTTTTTCTCCTATAAACTCATCAAGGTTCGGTGGTAATAAAAGCTCTTGACTTTGGTTATAAGTCTTGTATTTTATCATTAGTATTCCTCTTATTTAATTGGTCTTTTATACTAGGAATACTATAAATTTAAAAAGCATCATTTTCAGCGCGACTGTGATGCTTTTTTTAAACTAATAGGACTTTTGATACGGCCCCTTTACCATTTGTTATTAGCAGAAAATAAGGAAAAATCATGTTTACAGTTCACCATCATATTTTTGAACATAACGGTAATAAATACGTAATAGATGTAGAAAAAATGGCTGCACATCATATTGATGATGAAACTGCTGCTGCATTGACAAAAATTACAGCTGATCCCAGTTTTCAGTTAAAACCGAAAATTAAAGCAAAGCTTGCTGATCTTGGTTTGATTCTTGAAGAAAAACCGGAAGATTCGCCTTCGTCCATGAACTATGCCGCGACTGAAGAGGAAAAGGAAACAGTTCCAGTTTCTAACATAGCCCTTTTTGTCACTCAGGAATGTAATATGGACTGTATTTACTGTTATGGTGACGGTGGTAATTACGGTTCCTCCGGAAATATGACTTTCGATACTGCCAAAAAGGCTATAGACTGGCTTATTGAACAGTCTGGGAAAGTAAAAAAACTGGGAATTTCTTTTTTTGGAGGAGAACCACTCATGAACTTTCCTCTCATGAAAGAAGTTGTTGAATATGCAAAGAAAATGGCAAAGAAGAAAGAAAAGGAGTTTACGTTCGGCATTACCACCAACCTTTCACTTCTGGATGAAGAAAAACTGGCTTTTCTAAAAGAAAACAAAATAACTCCGCTTGTCAGTTTTGACGGAGCTAAAGAAATTCAGGATAAACAAAGGCCTTTAAAAAATAATAAATGCTCTTCTTATGACACGATTCTCCCCAAAATAAAAAAGCTTCTGTCTGTTATGCCCGATGTTTACTGTCGCGCCACTCTTTTAGGTGAAACAAATCCTGCCAAAATAAGAGAGGCTCTCTGCGAAATCGGCTTTTCAAAAATCCATATATCATCTGCCTCTTCTTCGCTGCTTGATGGAGGTATGAAAAAGAGTAGTCAAAATATAATCGGTACTCTACAAATGCTGGAATCTGATGCCGAATCATTTTTAAAAAACGTTAAAAACAGAAATATGGATGAACTTCAGAAACAGAAAAATTCCGAGTTTTCATTTGAAATCCTTAACAGCTTTCTTAAGAATCAAAAAAAGTATTTCCCATGCGGGGCAGGAAGAGGTTATGTTGGTATATCCAGTACAGGAGATGGTTTCCTCTGTCATAGATTTGTGGGAACAGACGAATATAAACTGGGAAGCGTTTTTGATAATAAACTGGAACGGGAGCCTTATCTGAAGAAAGCAGTAAATACTAGAAAGAAATGCTCGGAATGCTTTGCTAAATATATTTGCGGAGGTGGGTGTTACCATGATAATCTAGGCTGCACAGAATCAATATTTGACCCTTCTGAAAACACCTGCAAACTGATGCAGCGAACCATGGAATTAGTAAGTTATATCAGCTCAAATTTAAGCAGCGATGACAAAGAATATCTCGTTAAGGAAAAAATCATACCCAAAAAGCCGTTGACTATGGATGAAATAAAACAAAAACAGCAGAACGTAATGGCTGAAATGGAAGAACTGGGACTGACAGAAGAAGAATTTAATGAAGTTACCGGTGGATTATCTCAAGAGGAATATAAAAGTAAAATATTAAGTGATTAATTATAGAAAAAATGGACTTGAACTTTTGAGCCTGTGGACCGATGATGGTCATCTTTTTGCCGGTTGGTCAAAGAGAACCAAAGTTCTGTTTCACAGTACATTTTGTGAATTGAGGATTAGACTACTTAAATGCTTAACTCCACACTGTACTCATGTTAAAAAACGTGGAGGCGTTAAAGGCACTGTAAGGTGGCTATATAGAAGATTGAACGATTTCAGCTTTGTTGCACGTTTTGATATTGCTTCCTATTATAATTCAATAAATCATTCAATACTGCTGAATCTTCTCAGAACAGAAATATGCAGTGATGATTTATATGACATTGTCAGGAACTATATACAGATGCCGGATTACCGGAATACAGGAAAAGGTATTGTTGCCGGAGGTTCTATTTCACCACTACTTGGTGCTCTTTATCTTCTTCCGCTTGACAGGGAAATGTATAAATATGTATCTTCAGATA
>CAZGAI010000607.1:0-2325 GCA_964523175.1 uncultured Victivallales bacterium
CTTTTCCATTAAGGAAATGACCTTCTACTTTTCTAAATCCATTGTCATGCCAAACTGTGTTTAGTCCATCGAGATTACCATTTACATAAAAGAGATTTAAATGTTGCTGGCCATTTGGATACCAGGTTTTATAATCTCCTATTAATACACCATCTTTAAAATTGACCTCCATTTTTACCTGTCCATTAGCGTACCATTCAGCAGTTTTTCCATCCAAAACTCCATTAACAAATTCTTTTTGCTCAGCCAATTGCCCATTACTATAGCACTCTGAAGCAACACCAGTAAATGGTTCATTTGTTAAACAATAGAGCTTATCTTTCTTATGAAGTTCTGATAAATGGGCGTAATCATCAAATGCAAACACCGAACAGACGGTTGACAGTATTATCCCTATTACACCTACTATAACTACTAATCTGAATTTTCTTGTTGTAGTTCTCATAACACTCCCCCTTTCATTATGGATTATATATTATTTCCGCTCAATATTATAAAAATACAGATATTTAAATATTATTCAATCATTACTCATAATACATTTGATTAATTGACTAAATAGCATCTATTCCTAGCATATAATGTTAATTTTATTAATAATATAAGGTTTTTTATTATGATATTTTATTTTGAAAAATTTAAGCAGATTAGAAAACAGTTAAAAGTTACAATGGCTTCTATCGTAGAAAAAGCCGAAATCAACCGCGCAACTTTATGGACATGGGAAACAGGAAAAACCACCCCGTCTGAAAAAAAAATCAGATTACTTGCAAATATTTTGAATATATCGGTAAATGCTATTTCAGATCTTGAACCCCATAGACCTGTATCAAACGGTAAGCTCTCAGAATTAGCAAATTCATGGCTAACTCTAGCAGATGAAGATGTTCACAAACGAAAAACACGGGAAAATTTATTCATTGAAAAAATAAAGGAACAATTTAAAAAAATTGATCAGGCTACAATTATTATAAAAGCACTTCTTTCCTCTATGGAGTCAGTATTCTATATAAAAGATACAAGTTATCAATATATAACAGCCAATGCGTCCTTTCTGAAAAATGTTTCTTTAAATGTAAACTTTAAAGTTTTCGGGTGTTCTGATTATGATTTTTTCCCAATATCCGATGCTAAGAAAAATGATGAGCAGGATCGGGATATTATTATTTCAGGAAAACCTATTATCAATGAAGAAGGTTTTATTCCGGGAACAAGAAAAAAAAAATGGGGTATAATGTCAAAAATTCCAATATTTGATTCAACCGGAAATATTGCCGGCCTCGTCGGGACTTTCACTGATATAACAGAAAGAAAACATAGAGATGGTATCTTTGACTTACTGGAATCTCATATGGAAACGATGGGTGAAGGGATTATAATTCGGAATAAAACTGAAATCCATTATGTAAACAAAGCTTTCGAATCTATTTTCGGTTACCCGTTAGAAACCTTTACTAAAGGGGGGCTTGGTTTCTGGCTGAATAACTGCATTCATCCTGATGACAGACGAAAAGAGGAAGAGATAATTATCAAAGACATAAGGCCGGTAGAAAGAATATACAGGATTGTTAGGCCTGACAGTGAAATCAGATTAATAAAAACTAAACTCACAAGCGAAAAATATATTGATTCAAACTATTTTGTCTCGATAATTAGAGATATTACTGATATTGTGGATCAGTCTATTAGTTGAATTACTTAGTACTACAATTCAAAATTCCCTTGATATTTTATTTCCTGTTTTGGATATTATAAATTGAATTTTTGAATTTATTTGTCATTTAATGCTTATTGTTTGTAATTTGATGAAAATAAGAATATGTATAATACATTAAATATTATATTGAAATTTATAATTCGAACCCCGAAACTTTAGTATTTATTTTTATTAGGTTTATATGAATTTACTTGCACACGCACATCTTGGTTCTATTTACGACAGAAAAGTTAACTGCGTAAATATATTATGGGATTTTCTTGCAAGAGACTTAAGAGATGACAAACGTGACTTTGTAATTAGCGGAGGAAAACTGCATAATAGAATTGATTCTTTAACTGACAGTTCAGATGAATTTAAAAAATCTAAACGGCTTGTATCTACTGAAAAAAGAAAAATAGCAGGTATAATAATTGACATAGGCTTCGATTACGTGTTATCTCAAAACTGGAATATCTATTCCACAACCAGTTTAGATTCTTTTATAGATGAAGTATTGTTCGACCTGTTTGAATATGCTCCCGAACTGTGTAAAAAAGCTGAAATTGTTCAAGAATATACTGAAACTGAATGAAAATGCAGCAATGTGAATTGTAATCTCAAATTAT
>CAZGAI010000608.1:0-2318 GCA_964523175.1 uncultured Victivallales bacterium
ATTATGACTCTTTTTTGTCAAAGAAAAAGCTGATAAATATTTTAGAGAAAAACTCATATGCGCTACTTACCGCAAATAACAATGTTGAAATTATCCAGGAAGGGAAAAGAAAATTTTCCGTCTTAATGGAGGACTTAGAAAATGCCAAAATTTTTATTCATATGGCTTATTTTATCTGGCACGATGATACTCTGACCCAAAAAATAAAGAATATTTTAATCAGAAAGGCCAAAGAAGGGGTTGAAGTGAGAATTTTGGTTGATGCGCTTGGTAGTTTCAGTTTACCATCTCGATACAGGAATGAGTTAAGGAATGCAGGTGTGCAGATATATCGTTATTTTGATTTCGGCTCACTTTATACACTTCATACTATAAACTACAGGAACCATAGAAAGATAGTTATTGTTGACGGACACATAGGCTATACTGGTGGTATGAACATGGGCAAGGAATATGTAGATGGAGGTTTTGGCTATAACTGCTGGCGTGATACACACCTTAGAATTATCGGTGATGGAGTAAAATGCCTGCAGTCTTTATTTACACTTGAGTGGGAGAATACGACCAAGGAGAAAATTTTTGGGAAAAAATACTTTCCTCAAATTGAAAAGAATATTGGTAGTTCTAAAATGCAAATTGCTGTTTCGGGCCCTGACAGTCAGTGGGATTCAGTTAAACAGATGTATTTCGAGATGATCTGTTCCGCTAAAAAAAACATATATCTCCAGACACCTTATTTTATACCGGATGAAACATTAATGGATGCACTGAAAGCTGCTGCTTTATCTGGGATTAAAGTGCAGATTATGCTTACCGGAGTTCCTGATAAAAAACTTCCGTACTGGACTGCTTTTACTTATTTTGAAGAGCTGCTGGAAGCAGGAGTTGGAGTTTTTCACTACAACAAGTGCTTTCTTCATGCTAAAACAATTGCTGTTGATTCAGAATTCTGTTCTATAGGTACCGCTAATTTTGATATTAGAAGTTTTGACATTAACTATGAGCTAATGGTTGTTTTCTATGATCAGGACCTGACAGAACAGCTTGAGAAAGACTTTGAAAATGATTTATTAGACTGTGCTAAAATGACTGAAAAAAAATATGGAAAGATAGAACCCATACGTAGATTTCGTAACTCAGTTGCACGACTTATGTCACCGCTTTTATAAGACCTCGGTTATTCTTTAAAGGTCACAAGGTCATGTATATTGAGGGAGAATACATATGATTTCAACGAATAGTCAACAGTTCAATGTCTAAAACTCCAAAATTAATTTTATAATATTAAAATTTTCTCCCATTTGTTTTTTTTCCTTGTTTTCTGTCGACCGTTTATACGGTACATACTGCA
This sequence comes from uncultured Victivallales bacterium, assembly GCA_964523175.1. Lineage (GTDB taxonomy): Bacteria > Verrucomicrobiota > Lentisphaeria > Victivallales > GWF2-38-69. The sequence goes on from CAZGAI010000608.1 coordinate 1,352, forward strand.
GTTTAACAGCCAAATCTATTAATTCTACAATTTGTTTTTTACTCATTTTACCAGAATATATTGCCCTGCATATGCCTTGCTTATCCGTAAGAATTAGTGCTGTGTAATCATCTGTGTTCTGTGTATTTCCATATTTTTTATTGAGAATACCATCATAATCAAATAGCATTATGGTTTTTAATTGCGGCATTTTTTCACTCGCTGCATTTGCGTATTTTTTAATCAGATAATTTGGAGCCCAGCTTGCTGCACAGTCTACAATAGCAATTGGCTGGAAATCTTTTAATACCAGCCTGCCGTCAACTATTGCATTTCTAATAGCAATACTTGCAGGTTCATTCTCATCTTTATGTCTTGGGTCAATATAATGAATAGTTAATACTTTATTTTTGGTTGGTTCAAGTAAAGAAAGATCGTTACCATTGAGTAAAGACTTCCATATCGGTAGCTTTTTCCCTAATTCAATCGAGTCAGCAAAACAATATGATGAGAAAATTATAAAGTAGACAGATACAAATAATAGTATTAGCTTTTTCATGTTATGCTTCTTTTAATTATGTGGTAAATATATATAATTCATATTCAACAGTAAATTCATTTTTATATAAACTCATAGATTGCATATACTGCAGTTTAAAGGATTTGATATCTTCTGTTTAGGCGACAGTTGGCTTATCATAAGATTGGTAAACCTCACAGCTTCCGTCTGAGAAGGGGATAACACTTGATACTATCTGGTAAAGGATAGACGAATATCTTCATGAGAATACTAATTTTTTACAGTTTCTAATGTTTTATTCGGAGCTGATTTATAAGGTTTATCCTGTAATTTAACTGCCGTATTGACTAGCTCTGTTATCTGTTTTTTAGTCATTTCACCTCTGTATTTTGCTCTCAATATTCCCTGTTTGTCTATAAGTAAAATACTGTTTCTGTTTTTTTTGTCTATTATTAGTCCATATTTTGT
>CAZGAI010000609.1:0-2313 GCA_964523175.1 uncultured Victivallales bacterium
ATGTTCTATGTTCTATGTTCTATGTTCTATGTTCTATGTTCTATGTTCTATGTTCGTTGCTCGTTGCTCGTTGCTCGATGCCCTTGAGTTAAGACATATTTTTATCATTTATTGTTATTTTTAGGATATTATTTTCAGGATTTATATCTATTTGGAGTGCGGTGACTTGTCGCCGCTTTTTACTGCGAAACATGTTTCGCAGAACTCGAAAGCGAAACCATGCTTTCGCACTCCAAAAAGCTCAAACGTCAAATAGTATCTACTTTTTTATTTATGGTTTGTTTCAATTCGAAATCACAAATTCTTAATTACTCCTCTTTATGTCCGCCTTTGGTTTTAAACTGACTTGACATTGACTGAAGTTTCTGACCAAGTCCGTTAATAGACTGTGCGTGTTGTTCAAGTTCTTTAGTAGCGCTTACATTTTGATCAAGCGCATCTTTTATATTTTCCATAGTTGCAGCGAGCTGGTCCATGCCCGAAACCTGCTGCTGACTTGCAGCCGCAATCTGAATTGATGCTTCAGCCGATTCTTTTATATTTTCAGCCAGTATATTTATAGCATTACCAGAAACGGAAGAAAGATCAAGTCCTTCTTTTACAGCTTTGCTTCCACGTTCTGTTGCGAGAACAGCTGTACTTGCCGCTTTTTGAATATCTGTTAGAATAGTACCTATCTGTTTTGTAGCATCCTTGGACAGGTCAGCAAGGCTCTTAACTTCTCTTGCAACAACAGCAAATCCTTTCCCGTATTCTCCAGCTTTAGCAGCTTCTATTGAGGCATTAACCGAAAGCAGGTTTGACTGATCAGCCAGACCATTAACGGTATTAATTATGTCCCCGATATTCTGAGTTTGTTCTCCAAGTTTTATAGTTGCCTGTGCTATATATTCCATTTCTTCATTAATTTTATTAATACCTTCGATGGTTGAATTTGTAGCTGTAATTCCCTCATCTGCAGTATTTGTTATACTTTCCGCTTTTTCAGCTACTTCTGTTGCTTTTTCATGAGCGCTCTGGCTTGTCTGCCTTACTTCTTCAACAGTTGTTGTAATCTGAGTAATAGATGTACTGGTTTCTGTAGTACCGGCAGAGAGCTGTACTGTAGAAGCTGATATTTCATTGATAGAAGTAGAAAGCTGCGTAGCTCCGGCAGCCATTTCTACAACTTGTTCCCGCATAGTTTCCAACATTTCTTTGAAAGATTTAGCCAGATCTCCGATTTCATCCTTTCTGTTTACTTCTATAGGTACACTCAGGTCTTTATCCCTGGAAATTTGTCTTGTAACATCGACCAATTTTATAATAGGTTTTTTAATTATATTAGTAATAAAGTACGAAATTAATAACCCAATAATAACTGTGATAATAATTCCATAAATTAATACCTGAGAAGATATTTCTCCTATACTCAACGCTGATCCTATGTCATTACGGGCCATTCTATGACCCTCTTCAGTAATCTCTGAAGTCTGAGCTTCAATGTTATGCGCAGGCTCACGATAATCATTTATAGCCTGTCTAATTTCACCTGTAATTTCATTCACTTTCAGGAATTTTGTTTTATAGTCTTCAGCTAAACTTACAAGTTTCTTTTTATTTGCTGACAATAATCTTGATTTTTCCAGTAATTTTATCAGGTTGTTTATCTCATCTTTGAATGAAGTTATATATTTAATGTCTTCTCTTAGAAGAAAATCTTTCTCTAACCTTCTGCAGGTAAGCAAACTGATCATAATATGCTCATCATTATCTGTCATATCTGATTGCAAATTAGTCTTTTTCTTTAAATCTTCTTTAATAGAACTTTCGAGTAACTTGATTGATTTTCTATAGGCACCTATAAGCCCCTCATCCTTAAACCCTTTTTTTAAAACCAAGTCAGTTACCTTCATTACACCTGAACTGTATTTGTCCATAAGGCCTTTAAATTTTTTCAATTTCTCAACATCTTCAGTTTCCCCTTGTAGAGCTTCAATTGCAGAAATTTTACTTAATGCAATGTGCAATAATTCTAAATGTTTTGAAAATTCTTTTGTAATATATTTCTCCTTTGCTACTGATGGCCCTATTGTAGAGTAGCGTAATAAAAAATCCTTTTCAGCCCTTCTGGCCTCCAAAAGATCAATTTTAAGTTCATCGCCCAAACTCGCAATAGTAAGCCCGCCTTTTTCAGCTTTTTCCCACCAATATTTTGTTTGCCTTAATGAATAATTCCCTACTACTCCAATAATTACCACAAGAAGAATCATTATCAGAAATAAGGGCATCTGTCCTAAACTGACACTTGACCTTGCTTTTCTAACATATGAT
>CAZGAI010000610.1:0-2311 GCA_964523175.1 uncultured Victivallales bacterium
TTATTTGCCATAATATAATTAAGGTTAATATCTTTAATATAAAACATTGAATCCAAAGAGTTAACAAGAGTTTTTATCAGGATTAAAGCATTATTTAATTCTTTATCCATATAGGTAATTCTACTGATAATATCCTCTTTCAGTCTTATCCTTTTTTTCATATCATAATCGATAAAGTTGTCATTTTTTTTGAAGAGTTCGTCCAAACTGCCTGTAGATTTTTCAATACTGGCAGGAAGATCTGAAAATTCGTTTAACTGAACATTCATACATACTGCGAGCTGTCGAATTTTCTTTTCAGGTGGAACTCTTTTTCCTTTTTCCCAAGCCCATAGAGTTACCCTTGACACTTTTAGACTGTTGGCTAATTCCTCAATAGAGAACCCTCTTTTTTTACGAACATCTCGAAATTTTTCAGTATAAAACTTCATCTAACTATTATTACCTCAATATATTATTAAAAGAACAAATATTGTAATATTATTTTAACTTAAGTTATAAATAGAAAAAGACAGTAACCATGTCACTATAATAGCTGTTACTGCCAACGACAAAGAATGGAGTAAAGATAAGTGTATCAGAGCAGGCATAGATGATTATATAGAAAAACCAATAAGCAAAGAACTCTTGACTAAAATTCTCTATAAACATTTGACCTAACTCTTATCTACTTTATTATGAATGTTTTTAAGTTCACCTTTTATATCAGCTAGCTCTTCTTTCAACTCTTTAAATTCATTCAGAAGTATATTAAGTTTTGCCTGTTCTTTTCTAACTTCGCCATTAGTTTCAACAAAATAATTTGCAATAAACGCGGTAAATGTACCAAAAAGCCCAACTCCGGCTACCATTAGAACACCAGCAATAATCCTGCCTCCCATAGTTACTGGTGCATAGTCACCATAACCTACTGTAGTTACCGTTACTATTGCCCACCATAAAGCTTCTCCAGGTGTTTTAATATTCCCGTTATGTACGACTTCAAAATTAAGTACTGCTATGGCCGAGGCCACAATAAGCACAAAAGTTATCAATGACACAGCTAAAAATGTACCCTTTGCCCTATCTCTAAATATATACTTCATCAACATTCTAGTCGATCTGAAACCTCTTAACAGTCTAAAGATTCTGATAACTCTTACTGCCCTGCCCCATCGTAATATCTGAAGGTTCGGTATACTTGAGATTAAATCAATCCAGCCCCATGTATAAAAATATTTAAGTTTTTGAGGTGCTTTCCATATCTGATAGAAAAAATCAGCAATAAAAACAACACAGACAAGGTTATCTATAATATTCAGTAAATGTACTGTATGAGGAGGGAGATAAAAAGCAGATTCTACAAATAGTTCCAGGAGTACAAATATGCACAAAAACAAAACAACAATATGCCATAAATTAATGACTTTTATCTTTACATTACCCACTTTTAGTCCTCCTGTAAATAAGAGTTCGATAATTCGTCAATTGTCATTATATCAGATCCGTTTGGTATACAGTCCAACTTTTCAATTAAATAGGCATATACTTTGTATTTATCAGCATAAACAGCAATCATCCCCTTACACTTCTGGTCAATAATTACTCTTTCTGTGCTTTTCAGGAGTTGATAAAAAGGGGCGTTACTGTACATCTCAAAAAATAAAGGGCCTTCTAAACCAAATACTATTGCAGCAGATGCAAGTGCGGCAGAAGGCAGTGTATATACAAACAGATTGCCGCGAGCCATATTCCTTCCGGAATCAACATAATCTTTAAAAAACTCCTTATTAGTAGAATGAGAACCGGTATTGCTTGTTCCAATAATTCCTATACCTGAATTCAAACCGGAAAAAGATGCATCATATAAGGCTAAAGCCACAGCAGCAACAGTCATTTTAGAAACAGTATCCATCCTTCCAAAATCCCTTACTGGATTTTGCACAATACTATTATCCTTTAAACAGCGATGCAGTTTTTTTATACCTTCATAGCTCCATTTTTGTTTTTTATATTCAACACTTATTTTATCGCCGGTAACACGACCAATACCCGTAACAAACAGCATTTTTAAACCTTAAATAAAATCATTTATAGCTGAGATCTAACAATTTAGTAAAATACAGATAATACTGCTTTTTTGATTATCAAATGATTATAGTTTAGTGAGAACAAAAAACCTTGTATAAATATACAATGATTACACATTGTATATTAGCATAACCTTGGTTGTGAACTTTTTTATAACATGTCGAATTAAAACAATTGAAATTCTATCTAGGAGTTTGTCGGGCTTTGGGGATCGTAGCGAAAAATTGATTGAATAAAGCTG
>CAZGAI010000611.1:0-2308 GCA_964523175.1 uncultured Victivallales bacterium
CCATAACGCCATAATGTTCTTTGTTAATTAAAGTTGCGCATGCAGTACCAAGTTTTGTTGCAAGCAGTCTGTCTGCGGCAGAAGGAGTTCCTCCCCGTTGCAGATGTCCTAGAATTGTTACTCTGCTTTCAAGACTGCATAACTTCTGTAGTTTCTCGGATACAACCATTGTGTGCTTAGACTGTTCTACATTTATTTCCATTAGCTTTTCTACAATTTTTTTCTTTTCGTTCCCATTTTTTGCCACTTTTTTTAATTCTTCAAGTTCTTTAAGTTCTTTTGCCACCGTAGTTGACATTGCACCTTCTGAAACAGCTACAATGCTGAAATGTTTGCCGTTTTTACTGCGTTCACATATCGCATCAGCAATTTTATTAATATCATAGGGAATTTCAGGTAAAAGAATAACATCTGCTCCACCGGCAATACCTGAACCGAGTGCCAGCCAGCCTGCATTATGTCCCATTATTTCGACTACTAAAATACGATGATGACTATGTGCAGTACTATGTAGACGGTCAATCGCCTGAGTTGCAATTCCAAGTGCAGTGTCAAAGCCGAAAGTTCTATCGGTCATTGCAACGTCATTATCAATTGTTTTAGGCAGTGTAATAATATTTAATCCCTGCTGCATAAGGCGAAATGCGTTTTTCTGTGTACCTCCTCCACCTAAGCAGACAAGTGCATCCAAATGGTTTTTGTGATAATTTTCAACTATAACATCGGTCATATCCATTACCTTATGACCAACTACCATCTTATGCGGCTTATCCCGGCTTGTACCTAAAATAGTACCGCCTACAGTTAGTATTCCAGATAGAACAGAACCGTCTAAGCGAATGGTTCTATTTTCCATTAATCCCCTAAATCCGTCTTTAAATCCTACAATGTTCATATCGTAAGCATCTATTCCAGCTTTTCCAACACCTCTAATTGCAGCATTTAATCCCGGACTATCACCACCAGCAGTTAATATTCCTATATATTTAGGCATGATTCAAACTCACATTATTTAGGGTTATTTTCTTTGATATATGTCTAACAAACTAAAGAAACAGTCCTTTTAACTGTATCACCATATTATAAGTAAAAAATATTATAAAATCCAGCATTAATTAAATAATTGTTTGTCTTTTCAAATATTGTAGTGGTTATTTGAAAAAACAATAGCAAAAATCTCAAGATAGCTTGTTTTATTTTTGCATTCAATAGATGAATATGGTATTGTTTTCTATCAACAAGTTGAAAAGAAAACTCCTATACTATCAAGATAAATCTTGTTTTTATCTTATTATTTTTGACTATACATAGTTTCTGTTGCTAAGCAATAAGAAAAAAGCAACCTACTTGTTCATTTAAAATAAAACATTATTTATTGAAAAATATAATCATTTTTAGCTTTTATTATTAAATAGAAAAACCTACATAAAATTATGTATTATAAACCTAATAAATCCAGGCATGGAAAAAGTATGCTGAGATTTTTCATTGTATCAGCTTCTGTAATTATTTTTATTTTAATCGTAGGGGTTTATATATACAATCCTTTTGCCCGTTCTGATACACGTTTTGACGGTATTATTACTGATACTTCAAAACATTATGCGTTAGACCCTATGCTTGTGAAAGCCGTAATATGGCGTGAGAGCAATTTTGATCCAAACGCAATTGGGTCAAAGGGAGAAATTGGTTTAATGCAGTTAATGATTAATTCTTCAGTTAAGGACTGGACAAATTATACAAAAAGAGAAATTTCAGATAAAGGTGTCCTTTTTAACCCTAAACTGAATATTGAAATTGGAACATGGTATCTCTCTCGCAGCAGAAATCACTGGCTTAACTACAGTAATTCTAATGCTTTGGCTTTGGCAACATATAATGCAGGGTATTCAAATGTAAAAAAATGGATACCAAAAAATTATGAGGGAGATGATGTTATTGAACTTATAAAGTTCCCATCTACTAAAAAATATGTAAAGTCCATTCTGAAGAGATACAATTTATATCGATCGAAATAAAAAAACCCAAACGATTACATTAAATAAACGTTAGGGGTTTTTCACATACCATATAATAAGTTTCACTTGTACTTATTTGGTTAACAATCAGAAAAACAATTTATACTCAACTCGAGTCCAACCACAAATTTCCAAGTTAAACTACATATTTATAAGAATTTTCATAAGCTTGCAGCTAAAGCGGGCTTACCTACATTTACTTAGTCTTGTGTCTATTGGCTTTTAACTGTTTGCGTCTTTTGTGTTTTGATATTTTTTTACGACGCTTCTTTTTTAAGTTTCCCATTATC
>CAZGAI010000612.1:0-2299 GCA_964523175.1 uncultured Victivallales bacterium
GTATAGTTATCGCTACTTATAAACTATTTTAGCAGAGAAGTATCTAATAAAACTGATGACTGTTTACTGCTCACCTTTGTCTGAAAACCTTTTCAGACAGCCTTTAATTATTAGAATAAAGTATAAATGCAGGCTTTTTACAGCCTGCAAATATTTTTAAAAAATAACTTTTAAGTTTTTGTATATTATCAACTATCTATGGGCATCTTTGTACATTGCTTCATACTCAGATGCAGTTCTGTCCCATGAAAAATCAGTAGTCATACCGTTATGTATAATACGTTTGAACTTTTCAGGCTCATCGTTGTATACTGCAGCTGCCCATATTAGAGTATTACGAAGTGCTTCATGGGTTAAATCATAGAATTTAAAACCTGTGCTTTTGTCTAAATTTTTAGACTCATAATTGATTACAGTATCCTCAAGTCCACCAGTTCCTCTTACTACGGGTATTGTACCATAACGCATACTGTACATTTGATTCAGTCCGCAAGGTTCATACCTGGAAGGCATTACGAAAAAGTCACATCCTCCTTCAATCAGGTGAGCTAGCTTGTTGTCGTATCCAATAAATACAGAAAATTTGCCTGGGAATTTCGCGTTGAGCCCTGAAAGTTGTGCTTCAAGAGCAGCTTCACCGGTTCCCAGAATTGCAACCTGGATATTTTCCGTATCAAGCATACCTTCTATGACACTTCCGAATAGATCTATGCCTTTTTGAGATGCCAGCCTGGATACAATCCCGAAAACTGGTACTTTTGGATCCTGAGTCAGGCCAAATTCTCTTTGCAGAGTTTCTTTACATTTGGCTTTTCCGGACATATCGTTAACTGAAAAATGTGCTGGCAAGTTAGGATCTGTTTCAGGATTCCATTCGTCAACATCAATTCCATTCAATATTCCACGAAGCTTATCTCTATCTTTTACATGCTGCAGAACTGGATCAAGAGTAAAACCATACTCCGAACTCAATATTTCGTTTGCGTAAGTTGGACTGACAGCATTTATCATATCTGCAGTCATAATTCCGGCTTTCATAAAGTTAAGCTGGTCATGATATTCTATACAGGATTCGTTAAAATATTCCCATCCAAGTCCTGTAAGGAAAAGGTTGGATTTATTAAAAGTGCCCTGGTAGCCAATGTTATGAATTGTAATAACAGAACGGCAATCTTTGAAATTGTCATCATCCCAGTATAATGGAGTTTTCAGGTATACATTACAGAGAGCAGATGTCCAGTCATTTCCATGTAGAATATCAGGATTCAAGCCTAATGCGATAACAGCCTGCATAGCCGCGCGGGCAAAGAAAATAAAACGGGCTGCATTATCACCATACTCAACTCCTTTAAAATCATATAGTGAAGGTCTGTCAAAGTAAGTGTTGTATTCAATAAAATAAAAGCTTAGATTTTCATTAATTTTATCTTCACGTATCTGTGCCCATTCAGTTGACCATCCAAAAGGAACACCAAGAAGTTCATGCTTCATTGTAGCTTTTGCCGTAAGATCCTTCATTATCTGAGGATAATAGGGCATAATAACTGATACTTTATGTCCTTTTTCCGCTAATGCTTTAGGCAGAGCTGCTGATACGTCAGCCAATCCTCCAGTTTTTGCGTAAGGGGCTGCTTCACTTGTTACCCAGACAATATTCATGGTCGGTATCCTTCCTTTTTTGTTTTAATGATTTTCTTTATGAGTATTATTGACAATATTAACGCTTTATCTTATAGTTACTATAGTATAGAAAATTAAAATAAACCCTATAGTCAATTTTTAAAGTACGAAAAAGGAGGTTTTTATGCGTAAATCGATTCTAGCCATGATTTTGGCTGGTGGAGAAGGAACAAGACTGGCCCCGTTAACACTTGAAAGAGCAAAGCCATCTGTGCCTTTTGGTGGGAAATACAGGATAATAGACTTTGTTCTCAGTAACTTCATTAACAGTGGAATGGATAGTGTCTTTGTTTTGACACAGTTCAAATCACAAAGTCTTACTGAGCATATCATTAATGGCTGGAATACTTCAAGCCAGCATGGAAAATCTCATTTTGTAATACCTGTGCCCGCACAAATGCAGACTGCAGATCGTCACTGGTACTCAGGAACAGCAGATGCTATTACACAGAATATTCACCTGATTCAGGATTTTGATCCTGATCTAGTAGCAGTATTCGGCGGAGATCATATTTACAGAATGGATGTTAGCCAAATGGTTGATTTTCATGTAAAGAAAGATGCGATTGTCAGTGTAGCAGCTATTCCAGTACCTGTTGAAGAAGCATCTGACTTTGGT
>CAZGAI010000613.1:0-2298 GCA_964523175.1 uncultured Victivallales bacterium
TTAATGATAATTTTGAAAAACTGAAAACAGTGTTTTGAAATGATTTGAGTATATAACAAGTGCTGTTCTCGATAGACTGCTTCATCACTGTGAAGTTGTTCTTATCGAAGGAGACAGTTACAGGATGAAAGACAGGATTAATTCCTAGTTATACCCTGCTTATTATTGCCGACTGCTGAAAACAATTAAAACTCATGCAGCTGGTGTTAAGTTTTAACAGGGCAACTGTTTAATACTATATTTTATTGATGAATAAAAATCTGACGGATATTCAGCATACTGCATAATTAACAGTCAAATGCTAAATTCGGTTATTTTAGATTATTTAAAACCTCTCGTGAAAAAAAGTCAATAACAGTTGTCCTATTATTAGAAAATTGTGCCTATGACATAAATAAAACTAGCGTAAACAAGCTCCGGAATTATCAATTACGGAGGTGGGTGGGATACGTATTCAGCTGAAAAACTGGCTCTTTAAAATATTGCTGATATGGCGTTAGACAAAGCTACTCTCAAAAAACATCAGTCCTTGCTTGCAGCTACGCCCGACAGGCGAAAGTTCTTAAGCTTTTGTCCCAAAAGCTTAAGAAGGTCTTTTAAATAAAATTAACCAACCTCTGATTACTGATGATTAACCATACACAGTGTTCCTTTTTTACGCTTCAAAGGTACTGCATAATTTAAAATTATTTCATTTTTCTTTACCTCTACAGATTTTACTATTTCTTCAACAGCGTAACGCTTAGTAGTAAAATCTGCACCATCAAGTTTTTTATGTATAGTATCACAAAATTTATTAAAAGACGTTAGCATTTTTTCTATCTCATGATCTTTCAGTTTATCATGATTTGCTGATTTTAACTGCTTTTCTATAGCACTCAATTCTTCTTTTCTGGCAGAATATTTCTGCCTATGATCTTTTTTGTTTATATCACCCAGAACATATAGGTCATTAATTCTGTTAAGCTGCTGCATCAGTTTTTCTTTTTTCTTTTCAATAGTACCTATACTACCGATGACCATGGGTGATACTTTTTGCTGCAACTGTTTATGTATCTGTTTCAAACGTCCTTTATTTTTTAATAATTTAAATACTTCTTTCCATATCTGATCATCAAGATCATCAGTAGGTATTCTCTGCTTATTACTACAGACTTCTCTATCATGCTCTTTTGCATAGGCAGGTCTGCTGTAGGGACATTGATATTTCCCTTTTTGTCCAAACATACTTAATCCACATTCTCCGCATTTAATAACACCTCTAAGAAGGTAATTATTCTTAGTCCTTCTACCTGCAAGCTGCTTATTTCTTTTCAACTGATGCTGAGCCAGGTCAAATATCTCATCACTGATTATTCTTGGAGAGTCAAAAGCAAACCATTCTTCTCTTGGTCTTTTTTCAGTGCATGTTTTACTGTATTTATAATATTTATCCTGAAGAGCTCCCCTTCGTTTAGGTTCCACTGCCTTAAACATATTACCATAGCCTGTGCCGGTGTAAATTATATTCTTCAGATAACTGCTCATATTCGGTCCCTGCCACTTACCTCCGCGGGGACTCTTGATACAACGTTCATTTAATCTGACGGCTATCTCTCTTAAAGTCAGTTTATCTTCTACAAACCAGTTAAAAAGACTCCTGACGATCTCCGCCTCTTTATCAATTATTTTATAATGTGCAGGTATATACGATGTCTTCTTAATATAGTTATATCCAAATATCTTACGTCCGTTTATTATTTCTCCGTTTTGCATTCTGTGCTGTTTACCGCGTCTGGTACGCTCATAAATTTTAGCTCGCTCATATTCAGCAATCATTCCCTGCATCTGCAGTAGAAGCTGTTCATCAGGTGTACTTCCTATCGGGTTGCGTATAAACTCAACACTGCATCCGTTAGAGTTAATTTCCTCAAGCAGTACCATCTGATATACATAGCTTCTTGCAAGACGATCAGGATCGTAAACCAAAATTTTATTATAACCGCCTTCTGTAACAGCATCCCGTAACCTATCAAGTGCAGGTCGTATTAAACTACCTCCTGAATATCCATCGTCTATATAAATATCACTTTCATTATATGTAATATCATGCTCACATGCATATTTCTTTAATTCATCTACCTGAGACCTTACAGTATCTTCTTTTTCCTGTAACTGAGTAGATACCCGGGCATATAAAGCTGCTTTTGTCATTCTTCAAGCCCCGGCAGTTTGAGTTGTTCTAATTTTACCAGAGCATCCGAGTGTATATTTATTTCCTCTGAATTTGTTTTTATAAGAAAATAGTAAAAACTTTCC
>CAZGAI010000614.1:0-2297 GCA_964523175.1 uncultured Victivallales bacterium
ACGATAACAAAATATTTTTACTACAGTAAGGCAAATACCTTCTGAGTAGTAACTATTATATTAAGAAAGATTTTATAAAAATTGATTTCGTTATGGATTTATTTGTATTTTAATGATAATGTTGTAAAGATATTATTTATAATTATTATTTGCATTAAATGAATATAATTTGGAGTCAGGGTTATGAAAATATTTAATTTTGCAGCTGGTCCTTCAATGATACCTGAACCTGTAATGAAAAAAGTTCAGAAAGAGTTTCTTAATTACAATTCAATGGGAATTGGAGTTACTGAACTATCTCACAGGGCACCTGAGTTTATAGATATCATTGAAAAAACAGAATCTAATATTCGTGAAATAATGAGCATTAGCAGCGATTATGAGGTTTGTTTTATTCAGGGTGGGGCAAGTTTGCAATATGCAATGATTCCAATGAACCTCATGTATAATGATGGATTTGCTGAATATGCAGATACCGGATATTGGTCGCAAATGGCCATGCGTGAAGCGGCTAAATTTGGAAAAGTAAATGTGATAGATTCGAGTAGAGGAACTAATTATGACAGGCTGCCCAAAATAAGAAAATGGAAACCGGATACAAATTCCTCATATTTGCATATTACTACAAATAATGCTGTATATGGAACACAGTACCATTCTATACCGGTGCTGGAAAACGGGGTACCGCTTGTTGGTGACATGTCAGCCGATATTATGACACGAAGAATTGATGTTAGTCAATTTGGTATAATCTATGCTACAACACAGCGGGTAATGGGGCCAACAGGTGTTACAATTGTTATTATACGTAAGGACCTTGTAGAAAGATCAAAAGGCAAAAATCTGGCTACCATGCTTGACTATAATACTTTTGTAAACGAGAGATCTATGCATAATACTCCACCTACTTTTTCCATATACCTTCTTCAGCTGGTAACTGAATGGTTAAAAGAGCAGGGTGGTATGGATGCCGTGGATAGAATTAATACTTTGAAGTCGGAAGAACTTTATGAACGCATAGATTCAAGCGGCTTTTATACTAATTTTGTAGTTCCGGCAGACCGCTCTAAAGTTAATGTTGTATTTAGGCTTCCTACTAAAGAACTGGATGATAAATTTCTCGAAGATGCACAAAAGGTAGGTCTAATCGGTCTTAAAGGCCATAGGAGTGTTGAAGGTTTAAGGGCGAGCATTTATAATGCAATGCCGCTTGAAGGTGTTGAATTTTTATTAGATTTTATGAATGATTTTGAACGCAAAAATGGCTGATTTCCCTATAAAAGCATTATTCTGGAAAAAGAAGAATGATGCTTTTTCAGTTCTCTGTAGGTTATGTCCCAGACAATGTACTATTGGTAATGGGAAAAGAGGATTTTGTAACGTAAGATTAAATAGAGATGGGATATTATACTCACTTGTCTATGGTCACCCGGTGGCACTGCAGGTAGATCCTATTGAGAAAAAACCCTTTGCCGAGTTTATGTCCGGGACAAAAACTTTTTCTATAGGTACACTTGGCTGTAACTTGAATTGCTTATTCTGCCAGAATTATCACCTGTCAAGAGAAATTCCTTCTAAAAATTTTGGTAGCCAGAACCGATATTTTTCTCCTGAATCTATTATTGACCTGTCAATAAAACATGGTTGCAGTTCTGTTGCCTTTACATATAATGAGCCAACTATATGGGCCGAATATGCAATTGATATTGCTAAACTTGCTCTGCAAAACGGCCTTGCTGCAGTGCTTGTATCAAACGGCTATATTTCTAAACAGGCTGCTGAACAGTTTTATCCCCTTATTGATGCGGCTAATATTGATATGAAAGGTTTTTCTGAAATTTTTTATTCAGAAATGACCGATGCGCAACTTAAACCAGTTCTTGATTCAATAAAATACCTTTACAGCTTAAAAAAACATATTGAACTGACAAACCTCGTTATTCCGGGTAAAAATGATGATGAAGGTATGATAAGTCTATTTCTGAATTGGGTTGAGGATAATCTTGATAAAGATATACCTCTGCATTTTTCAGCCTATCGTCCAATGTATAAATATAAAGAATCTCCGTGTACTTCGCCTGAAACACTATATAATATTCGAAGTATTGCTACTAAACGCGGATTTAATCATGTCTATTTAGGGAATATTTGAAGAATATCATTGATAATCGTAAAAGTTAAGATTAGGATTTTTGAGCTCTTATTTTTACAATAAACAAAGGAAAAGAACCCGAATAATAATAAACACTAAATAAAAAAATTAATACCTATGACTGAACTTGTTATAAATGAACCTG
>CAZGAI010000615.1:0-2294 GCA_964523175.1 uncultured Victivallales bacterium
AGTGTATTTCTATTGAATTTATCTAACATTGCCTGTGGAGAGTGAAAGTCTTTTAGCTGGCGGGAAGTATTCTCTTTTTTCCTAATATCAAGATGGAAGATAATTTCACCATTTGTTGAATAAAGAAATGGTACTTTGTATTCACGCCATTCACCAATAGTATTGGGAACACCCTTTGAATAGCGTTTTGCCTGTTCAAGAACATTCCCTGCTCCAATTGAAACTTTCTTTGCTTCAATTATTCCAAGTAATTTTCCTTTAACAAATAAAGCATAATCTGCTGGTCCAGTTTCTGTGGGATACTCTTCAACAGCATGAGCATCAAGAATTGATATTTCGATATCTTTTTTGTAAGGTATGATAGTCCAGTTTAACAAAGAAGATGTTAATCGAGTATCAATTCTATTTTTTCTTGTTTTTTTTTCTGATTCATGCATTTTTATTCCTGTAAATTGATTGATTATTTTGCTTATGAAATTAACAAGTTCTGTTTATTTAAGAATACGTTTAAAATAGACTGCAAGACATTCTTTTTGTTCATTTGACCCTATAATCAAATTTAGGAAGAAAAAAATGAATATGAAAATTATTCCTGAAATAAATAGAGAAATGATTCCATGCCAGTCAATATAATGTATAAATGAAGCATTTTTTATATAAGCAAAGAAAAGACTTGCAACTCCAACAGCTACTAGGGAAACGCACAGAGTTTTGAAAAAAGAAATTGTTACTTCCAGTTTTCCCTTAAGTCCAGCTTTAAACTTTTTGTTTAAAATAATAATAAGGATGGAGCAGTTAATTACTGAAGAAATAGTAGTGGCCAAGGCAATGCCGCCCTGCCTCATCGGACACATTAAGATAATATTTAGCACAAAATTCACAACAACACAGATTAAAGCGATTTTTACGGGAGTTTTCATGTCTTTTCTTGAATAAAAAGCTGAAAGTATTATTTTCAAAGCTGCAAAAGCCGGAATACCCATTGAATAAAAAAGCATAGCCCAGGCAGTTTCTGAAATAGCTTTATCTCCAAACTTGTCGCCGCCGTATATAAGCGATATAACAGGATATCGAAATACAAGAAGAAACAGAGCAATCGGTATGCTTATGAAAAAAATATGCTTTAATGCGTACTTTAAAGCCCGTTGTAATTCTGCATATTTTTTTTCAGCAGCATGTTTAGACATGGTAACCAATGCAGCATTCCCAATAGAGACAGCAAAAATACCGATCGGAAGGTAAATGAGGCGTTCGCTGTAATAGAGGGCAGGTGCAGCATAATTGCCTATATAAATCGCGATAAAACTGTCAACTAAAGTATTAATCTGTAAAGCAGCGGCACCGATAAAACCTGGAATGGCTAGTGTAATAAACTCTTTAACAGCAAAATTGTTCCAAAGTTTAGGCATATATGATGTTGGTAACATATCAGCTTTTTTTAATAATAAAATCATTGCAGCCAGTTGGATGATCCCGGAAAAAAGAACAGCCCAGCTGATTCTGTTTATCAAAACATCAGGAGAGTTACCCCAGCAAACAAGCAGTGTAATAATTATAGCCAGATTTAATATGACAGAACTCAAGGCAGGAAGGAAAAACCGGCCAAATAGATTTAATATACCGGCACAGATACCTGTAAGACAGATAAAGAAGGTATATGGCATTAATATTGGAAGTAGAACCAGTGCAGCATGTACTCTTTCAGCATGAAAGTATGGTGCAATGACTATTCCGCAAATTCCTACTAAGATACTGATAAAAGCCAATACAACACCGAGAGTCCCGAGAATTATCCCAAAATCTTTTCGAGCTTTATGGACGCCTTCTTTTTCAATAATATGTCCCAGCATTGGAATTAGCGCCTGTGAAGCAGCACCTTCACCAAAAAAACGTCTAAAAGTATTAGGTATTTTAAAAGCCAGCACCCAGGCGCTCATTATAGCCCCGCCTCCAATAACCCTTGCGAGGAGCATATCCCTTAAAAGACCAAGTATTCTGCTAATTAAAATAGCGGCTGAAGCAGATGTACCTTTTTTAATTATTTGTCGAGACATATTCTACCTAAAAACCAAACAATTTAGTGATTTGGTGATCTCCTCCTTTGCTCATTAGCTACGGCGGATAAATGTTGATTTAGTAATTTTTCCCAATTGTAATATTGGTCAAGGTAGGCCTTAATTAGAGCCCGTCTGTAAAGTTCATCCGGGCTCAGTTATCAGTGAAAAGTAATTAGTTGCCAGTATAGTTATCGCTACTTATAAACTATTTTAGCAGAGAAGTATCTAATAAAACTG
>CAZGAI010000616.1:0-2292 GCA_964523175.1 uncultured Victivallales bacterium
TGTTGGTAATTTGTAATGCTAAGATACTGGGATAATCATCTTGTTGCTGACAGATTAGCTGACATACTTTTTTCGATTAACATATCACCTCTTCAGGGCCGGTGTTAAGGTACGTGCGTTGAGGGGCCACCTCTAAACCGGAAAATCTTTTATCTGTTTTTCATATTCTTTCTGGCAATCTGTGATCGACAGTTTTGAATAAATTTGGGTGCTCCTAAATATAAGGAAGTAAATCGTCATAGGATCTGACAATAAACGGGGCAAGTCAGGATACGTGTGTAAATGACTTGTTGACAGTACTACTATAGGATTAAATGATAAACTTATTAATAAATTTCCAGAAGAACAGTTGACTACTCTTATTTACTCAAGACTAATTGTAATAACTCTTCTGGGGTCGTTTTACTTTTCTTATAATCAGAAACTGGAAGAAAAAAATATACAGCTAAGTTTACTGAAGTTCATTAAATTTATTATTGACAACAGATTCATTTTACTGTATGATACAGTGAAGCATCTTACTGCTAAAACTATAAATATGGTTTGTGAAAAAATATGCTCTTATGAAAAAAGAAAAAACTATCAGGAAAAAATCACAAATCTTAGTATAGCTTTTTGATCCATAAGAACATATATACCTACATATACGACTTTTACAGTAATTAGGTTAACGCCAATGCGCAGTAGCGGGACTCACGTCTTCTGTCTTACCCCGCGCTAACACCTTTTTAGACACATGCAACTGTGTCAAGGCATAGCATTGAGCGACGCCTGATGTGTCTAGTATTTTATATTTCAAAACAAAATGCGTCGACACACAGTATTTTTATTTTACATTAAAAAGTTTTGTCATGTCAATATCTGAAATTACATCAAGAGCGATTAGTGTTTTTGTTCGGGTTACTCCATCGATATTAGTCATTTGTTCTGTGAGTATTTGCTGAAAAGTGTTGATATCTTTTATACGAAGCATCGCAACTAAATCATATTCCCCGGCGACAGTATAAACTTCTGTAATACCTTTAATTTTTTTTATGGACGTTGAAACAGTATTCAATTTTGAACGTTTGACGTTGATTAAAATTATTGCCGTAGTCATTTTTACACCTTTCATTAAAAAAATTATATTGTAAGTGAGGCGGGGTTAATTCCACTACGTTATTTTAACTCTAAAGTCTTGCGACTTTGATGCATTCTTATCAGAGGATTACCCCGCCTGCACTTTAAATTTAATGTTATTATTCATGACTGACAAGTGAAATTCTAATATTTTTCAATAATTCTTTTTCATTAAAGATTATTTATGCTTTATGCTTACTGTATTTGTTAAAACATTGTATGTGTGATACATTTCGATTCTTTAGTGGTTTTCATGAACTGATAGTTATAGACTTTAGATAATAATATGGAGTATATTTTATAATGGTAATGGGTTTGCTGACAAAAGTATTCGGAACAAAATCTCATAGAGATGTAAAACGTTTACGTCCTGCAGTAGCGCAGGTTAATGAAATAGAAGAAACTCTTCATAGTTTAACCGATGAACAACTGGTTGCTAAAACTGATGAGTTTAAGGAACGATTATCAAATGGAGAAACCGTTGATGATATTATGTATGAGGCCTTTGCAGTAGTAAAAAATGCCTGTAGAAGACTTTGTGGTACAGAAATTACTGTTTGCGGTCATAGTTTGATATGGGACATGGTTCCTTTCGATGTTCAGGTTATGGGAGGAGTTGTGCTCCATGAAGGAAATATTGCAGAAATGGCTACAGGTGAAGGTAAAACTCTTGTTGCAACAATGCCTTTATATTTGAATGCTCTTACCGGTAAAAACTGCCAACTTGTAACTGTTAGTGATTATCATGCTTTACGTGATGCCGAATGGATGGGAGTTGTTTATGAGTACTTAGGATTAACTGTAGGTTGTATACAGAATGATATGGACCCGGCTGCGCGTCGGGAACAGTATAATATGGATATTACTTATGGAACAAACAGTGAATATGGTTTTGACTACCTTAGGGATATGGGAATGGCTGCAGAAAAAGAACAGCTGGTACAGAGAGATCATTACTTTGTTATTATTGACGAAGTTGACAGTATCCTTATTGATGAAGCGAGAACACCATTGATTATTTCAGGCCCTTCTGCTGTATCTTCTCATCAGTTTGATACGTATAAACCTCTTATTTCTAATTTGTTTAGAAAGCAGAATTTATTATGCTCCAGACTGATTAATGAAGCTAAAAGTGCGCTTACTAATACTGAAGCAAAGGCTGAAGAAAAAGAA
>CAZGAI010000617.1:0-2288 GCA_964523175.1 uncultured Victivallales bacterium
AGTTAGTGTTGGTTCTGTAATTGATAAAATACTGGGAGGTGAATGATGAATTTTGAAACTTTTCATAAAATAAAGCATCTTCAAAATGAAGAAAAGCTCAATGCCAATCAAATATCCAAAGAGCTCAAAATAGATTTTAAAACAGCTCAGCGGTGGATGAGAAGAGATCGTTTTGTAAAACGTAAACCAGTTAATAAAGCAACAATACTTGAACCTTACAAAAACACAATAAAAGGACTTCTTGAACGTCATGACTATACGGCAATGCAGATTTACGAGAAGCTTAAGGATGAGAATTATACAGGCAGTTACAGTATGCTGAGTCATTATATTGCTCTTGTAAGACCACCGAAAAAGCCTGCATTTCTGAGTGTGGTTTATCAAGCTGGTGAAGCTGCTCAGGTTGATTTTGCATACTGTGGTCATATAAAGCTTTCAAATGCATCAAGACAACTGTATGCGTTCATAATGACCCTTTGCTACTGCAGAATGATGTATGTTGAATTCATAATGAAACAGAATCAGGAACATTTTCTGCAATGCCACCGTAACGCATTCGAATATTTTCAGGGAGTTCCCGAAACTGTAATTGTCGATAACTGCAAGGTTGCAGTCCTGGAACACTCACGGTATGGAAATGTAAAGATAAATCCTCATTATGCAGATTTTGCATGGCATTACGGATTCAAAGAGAAAGCCTGTTCGGTAAAATCTCCCTGGGAGAAAGGCGGTGTAGAGAGAGCCGTGCTCTACCTTAAGCAGAGCTTTCTCAACGGCATCGGTGAAATAAAAAGTCTTGAAGCTGTAAATAATCAGGTTCGATACTGGATGGAAAACACGGCAAATATCAGAAAACATCGAACTACTGGAAAAAAGCCTGCCGATATGTTCTTAACCGAGAAAAGCTCAATGACCCGTCTGCCAGTCTTTCCGTATGACTGTGCCGTTATAAAAACTGTAAAATCAAATTCCCAGTTCAGAGTTTCATTTGAAACAAATAAATATTCAGTACCAGCCGAATATGCATCCGATATATTGAAAATGAAAATATATCCGAAGGAACTGCTTATTTACAAGGATGATAAACTTATTGCAAAACATGAAAGATCATTTGAGAAGAATCAGAACTTTGAAAATCCAGAACACGTTAAAGCTCTATTGAATCAAAAACGCAATGCGAAGGACAGAAAACTTATGCAGCACTTTATAGCTCTTTCTTCCGGTGCCGAAAAATATTATAAAGGAATAGAGCAGCGGATGTTCAATGTAAAACATCATGTCAGAAAAATAATGGCTCTGACTGATATATACGGTGCCGATAAAGTAACCTCCGCAATTGATGACGCTATCATACTTCAGGCATACAGCAGTGAGTATATTGCCAATATTCTGGAACAGCGTGAACGATTCACACCGAAAGCAACTTCACTGCATTTAACAAGAAAACAGGATATGCTGGAAGTGGATTTTGAAAAAACAGATATTGAAATCTATAACAAAATAACTCGAAAGAATTAAAATCATGAATAAGATAACTGAAAATCTACAGAGTAATCTGCAGTATTTAAAACTTTCGTATATGTATGAAAACTATCAGGTTGCGGTAAAACACGCTGCAGGCAAAGGGCTTGATCACCTGAGTTTTCTAAATAATCTTGTAGAAGGAGAAGCATGTTCGTACAAAGAACGTAGCATTGAAAGAAAAATTAGGAATGCGAAACTCCCTTGTATTAAAACTCTTGAACAGTTTAATTGGAATCATCCTAAAAAAATAAATCGTCTTCAAATTGAAAATCTATTTCATCTCAATTTTATCGAAAAAAAAGAAAATGTAGTTATATTGGGACCGTGCGGAGTTGGAAAATCTCACATAGGAAACGCGCTTACTGAATATGCCTGCCGCAAAGGCTATTCTGCTTTATACTCGCCGGCGGTTGACATTATTAACAATCTTACCGCGGCTGTAGCTACTAATTATCTTGAAAAAGCAATTAAAAAGTATATTGCTCCAAATATATTATACATTGACGAACTTGGATACCTCCCTGTTGACAGACAGGGAGCAAATCTACTGTTCCAGATTATATCAAAAAGATATGAAACAGGTTCTATAATACTCACATCAAACAGAACTTTCAAGGAATGGCCGAAAATCTTTAACAACGACAGCACCATTACCAGTGCAGTTCTTGACAGGATGCTTCATCATTGCGAAGTTGTAGTTATTGAAGGTAACAGCTACAGAATGAAGGATAGAATTGACTCTTAGTTCAATATAATAATCAGCA
>CAZGAI010000618.1:0-2284 GCA_964523175.1 uncultured Victivallales bacterium
TTGCAAATTATTTCGTGCCTAGCTAGGCTCAAAATAAAAAAGTAATATCCGTTTATAAGGTATTTTGAAGTTGTAGTCAATGAACGATTCTATTTTTTTTTATACTTTTTATTTGAACCATTCCTTTTAGCCCGCCCCTAAAATATATAATCCATCGTTCCAAATATCCGCCTACACTTATCAATATAAGTTTCGGCGGACAAGAATCCTATTTGCTCACCTGTCCGCCGAAGCCTTGGCGAAGGAGGATGAACCGTTTTTCTTCAGTATGTACTTTGAGCTTCAGATCTGAGAGAACTGAATATAGACCCTTAAGAGATCTGAAAAGCGGAGCAGTATTATATGTAGGAGATGGCAAAGGAGCTGATTCTCTTAAACCTTTTGCCAAAAAACTCAGGCATTCAAAAGCAAAAATTACTGCAATAGCTATGGATATGTCAAAAGCCTATATCTCATGGGTAAACAAGAACCTCCCTGATGCAATGATAGTTTTTGATCAAAGTGCAGAAGATGCTAATGTTTACAACTATAACTTAAAGAAAATCTTGTTGAGATGGACTAATCCATTAATAAACATCTGAATTCCTATAGTCATAATAATTAAACCCATAATTCTGGTTATAACATTAATAAATCCAGATCCAACATAAGCTATAATTTTATGTCCTGTCAAAAATAATATATATATTAAGATGCACATTAATCCAAAAACAATGATTGTCAAAGTTGTTTTAGTGAATCCCTTATGAGAAGAATAATTAATAGCTGTAGCAATAGTGCCAGGACCTGCTAATACTGGAAGAGCCAAAGGAGTTATCGCGATACTTAACTTTGCTCGTAAGCTTGCTTGACTATCATCACTACTGGGGATTTGAACTAAAGACTGTTTACCCTGAAGCATTTGATATCCAATTATCGCTAAAACAATACCTCCGGCAAACAGGAATGCCGATAAAGTAATCCCAAAAAGAGAAAGAATTATTTTACCTGCTAAACAGAAAACCGAGATAATTATAAATGCAATTATTACAGAATTTCTAGCTATATGCCTTACAGTTTTCTTATCAAAGTCTGAGGTTAATCCAATGAAAACAGGAATTACAGCAATAGGGTTTACTACAGCAAAAAAAGCCATAAATACTATTCCTGAGTATATTAATAAATCGTACATAAAATAAAAGATCCTCCTAAGGTATAAAACTAGTTAATTAAGTTCCCCCATTTTTTAATTCATTATGCTTTTTTGCTTAACTATTCCATAGGCTTACAAAGCAACTATAATATGCTTTGTATAAGTAATATTGGTATGATGTCAGAACCATTTTCGGTACATAAAAAGCATAACTACAATAACTGCAAGGATAACGGCCACCCCCATTGTCAATAAGAATGCATAAGGTGAAGCCTGGAAAGGAAGAGCTACATTCATTCCATAAATACTTGAGACAAGAGTTGGAAGCATCAGCACAATTGTAATACATGTAAGGAACTTCATCACAACGTTAAGATTGTTGGAGATAACGGATGCAAACGCATCCATCATACCACTAAGAATATTGCTGTATACGCTTGCCATTTCTATGCCCTGTCTGTATTCAACTAAAACATCATCGAGTAAATCCCTATGATCGGAATTGAGTTTAAACTTTTTCTGAATCGACAGGCGTCCTATCATTATTTCATTGGATTTTAATGCTGTAGTAAAATAAACAAGACTTTTTTCAAGATCTAAAAGTTTTATCAATTCCTGATTTTTCATTGATTTATGGAGTTCTTTTTCCAAATCATTTGTTATATTGCTGATCTGCCTCAGAAATTTTAAATACAGAATCGCTGTACGGAGGAATATTAGAAGAATAAACTTTTCTTTATTTTTTAATGAAACATTTTTCATCCTTCTGTCAAGGAAAGTAGTTAGTATTTCCGTTTCCATAGCACAAACCGTAATAATATTATGTTCAGAATAAATTATTCCAAGCGGGACAGTGTTGTATGGTACATCAGGATGATCTTTATCCAGATAGGGTATTTTTAAGATCATAAGGATGAAACCGTCCTCTACTTCTACACGCGCTCTTTCATCAGCATCCAGCGGGTCAGTAAGAAATTCCTCAGGTATATCCAGTTCTTTGCCTATCTCATTAAGTTCAACATAATTCGGTTGAACCGCATTAATCCAGCAATCCTTTTCGATGGAGTTAATTTCCTTTAAACCATCATCTGTTTTTTTATAAAAATTCAACATTATAGTCAGGTTCCGAATGAAGTTATGTTACGATAATTT
>CAZGAI010000619.1:0-2279 GCA_964523175.1 uncultured Victivallales bacterium
ACTCAAAGATAAACTTGTTGATCCAAAACTACTGCCTAAGTCCAAATTATGTGACTCTTATTCAAAGTTGTAGAACCATGGATGTCAACCCGCAGAAGTATCTCGAATTTATCTATAGAAACCTTATGTCATATCCACACAATAATCTACACGAACTTCTGCCTGACAGGTGGAAGAATATTCATTCCGATGCAAAATAATTTTCCTGTTGTTGCAATTTTTTGACCTTTCTACTATAATGATTTTATCGTTACAATTATTGTATGCAATTTGTATACAATGCTTGTGGCTAATAAACGTAAATGTCAGGAGCTGACAAGAGGAGAAATTATTAATAGTAGAAAAGTTAATAAGTCCCGGGGACCAGGGTGTATCCCAATGATTTTTGAAAAACTAAAAAGAGATATAAAAATTCAATTTTAGTCTCAATTTTAATTCGTGTATTTTGACAAAACTATTTAAAACAATAAATAAAGATTCTATAAAGTCGCATAAGAAAGAATTATGTTGTATTGACATGGTATTTACCATAAGAATAATTCTTAAGCATGCCTTTTTTATGGAGTGATAAAAAAGCTTCAATAATTCTGGGGTCAAAGTGTGTACCGGCTTCTTTCTTAATTGTTTCAATAGCTTTTTCAATCGACCATGCTTCTTTGTAAGGTCTCCTGGACATTAAAGCATCAAATTCATCAGCAACAGCTACAATCCTTGCGGCAATGGGAATAGCTTCGCCTTCCAGCCCTTCAGGATAACCGCTTCCATTCCATTTTTCATGATGAAACAGAGCTATTTGACGGGCATTAATAAACCAGTCATCGGCTCCAATAATCTCAGCACCTATCAGGGTGTGTTGTTTCATAGTTTCATACTCTATTTCTGACAGTTTGTCGGGTTTTAAAAGAATATAATCAGAAATTCCCAATTTTCCTAAATCATGCAGTATACTGTCATGACCTATCCGCTCTGCCCGTTTAGGTTTAATTCCCAACTCCCGGGCAATATCTGTAGTCAGCTGTACAATACGTTTAATATGTCCACCCGTTTCAGGATCTTTAAACTCTGAAGCAACAGCAAGCATATACAATGCATGCTCATGTGCATTCTCTAATTCGATAGCAGTGTTCTTAAGTTTCATTTCCGAATGTTTACGTATGGAAATGTCTACCCCATATACATTAGCGTAATTGGCATCTTTTATTGGGGTAATTGAAAACAAAAAGATTTTACTGCCAATATTAAATTCCCCTTTTACAGTCCTACCCGCATTATAACTTTTTTTTAACAATTTGAGAAAAGGTTCAGGTATATTTTTACCAACTTCAATATTCCAATCTTTGCCCATTATGTTACGGCCGGACTCGTTGATATATGTAAGAACACCGCTATTCGTAACGCGTAACACCGGATTCGTGTTTTCGGAAGGAAATTTGGATAAGTTTTTAATTTCCTCTTCACTTTCCCGAAGTTCATTGTTAGTTTTAGTAAGCTTTTCATTCGTAGCACGAGTATTTAACAAAGATAAAATCAACATTAAAAACATGAATGTAATAAGAGTACCACCGATAAGTATAATCCATGGGAAAATATATACTTTTGAAAAAAAACTATTGGCTTTTTGTGAAAAAATCAAAGACCAGTGATGGCCATTGAAATTAACGATAAGATTTTCAGTTAAACTCACACCTGAATATGAGCTAACCTTACTTATTGTAGGCTCTTGGTAGAGAAGATTTTTTTCTAATGTATTTTGACCATCAAATATTTTGAGTTCAACAACTGGATTTTGTTCAATAAGTTTAGTTCCAAGTATTCCTGATATCAAATCGTCCATCCTGTAAGGACTATACACCCAACCATAAATAGCTTCACGGCGCTCTTTTATCGTATTAATTGGCATTCCTTTGCTATAAAGTGGAAGATACATCAAGGTGCCGGCTTGAACTCCCTTATTTGTCTCCTGAAGTAAAATTACTTTACCTGAGAGAGCAGCAGATCCAGTATCTATTGCCTGTTTCATAGCTGTTCTACGCACCTTTTCAGAAAACATATCATAGCCAAAAGCCCTCAAATTACGGCCTTTAAATGGCTCAAGATAAACGATACTGGTATACATTTCTCTATTACCACTAGGCTTAACATTATATTCGGGAAATCCCTCATTACGGACTTGTTGAATATGCATGTTTAGATTTTTAGGAGGAATTACAAGAGAAAAGCCAATGCCTAGTATACCGGGAAGTTTTTTATCTAAATTTTGATTCTTACTGAATGCATTC
>CAZGAI010000620.1:0-2272 GCA_964523175.1 uncultured Victivallales bacterium
AGACAGCCTATGAGCAATAATTATAACAGTTCGGCCTGAACAAATTTTCTTAAGATTATTCTGAATAATACGTTCCGATTCATAATCAAGCGCTGATGTTGCTTCATCAAAAATCAGAATTCTTGGATTGGTGATAAGTGCTCTTGCAATTGCTACACGCTGACGCTGCCCACCTGAAAGCGCTGTCCCACGTTCACCTACCATAGTATTGTATCCATCTTGAAAATCCACAATAAAATCATGTGCTCCGGCTATTTTAGCAGCATTAACAATATCCTCCATATCTGCGCCTGGAGTATGAATACATATATTTTCCCGAATATTACCATTAAACAGGAAGTTTTCCTGAAGAACAACCCCAATCTGACGTCTGAGCCAGGCCGGATCAGCAAGCGAGATATCAACACCATCAATAAGAATTTTACCAACTTCAGGAATATAAAGTCTCTGTAAAAGTTTGGACAAAGTACTTTTACCGGACCCGCTCCGACCTACCACACCAACAGATAATCCGGTCGGTATTTCAAAAGAAATATTTCTAATAACTTCAGGGGCATCCGGCTTATAACGGAAACGTATAGATTCAACCTTAATATTTCCTTTAATATCAGGCATCTGTGCTTTTGTGGCATCTATGGATGGTTCAGGTTTTGATTTAAAAATATCTCCTAATTTTCTAATGGAAACACCTACCTGCTGAAAATTCTGCCACATCTGTACAATTCTAAGAATAGGGCCGCTTACACGTCCGGAAAGCATTCTGAATGCAATAAGTTCTCCAACAGTCAACTGTCCTTCAATAACAAGTCTTGCTCCCAGCCAGAGTATGAGAATATCAGTAGCCCTCTGTATCAGCTGTGCAGTAGAACCTGCAATGCCGGAGAGGGTTGCCATTTTAAAACCTGATTTCACATATTTAGCAAGAAGATTCTCCCACTTTCGATGAAACTGAGGTTCAAGTGCAAAAGATTTTATTGTCTGAACCCCTGTTACTGATTCAACCAGGTAGGAGTTTGTTTCAGCCCCGCACTGAAATTTTTCGTCAAGCCTGGCGCGGTACATTGGATTTACGATAAAAGCAAGAATAATAAAAAGAGGCAGAGATCCCAGCAGAATCCATGTTAAAGTTGTACTGTAGAAAAACATAACAATCAGATAAACAAAGATAAACATCACATCCAATATTGTTGAAAGTGGAGAACCGGTCAGAAATTCACGGATATGTTCAACCTGCCTAACTCTTGCTATTGTATCCCCTACCCTTCGATTTTCAAAATATTTTAAAGGAAGATTGAAGAGATGCCTGAAAACCTTAGCACCAAGTACCACATCTATTTTATTAGTAGTATTTGTGAAAACATATGTTCTCATCATGCTGAGAAGTGCTTCAAACACAACTATTATAATTAGCCCTACTGCAAGACCGTCAAGAGTGGAAAGGCCTTTATGTACCAAGACTTTATCTATAATAACCTGCATAACGATCGGCGTTCCCAACCCGATAAACTGCATACACAGAGATGCCAATAGAACTTCACCCAGAGGTTTTTTATATTTTATTATGGAAGGAATAAACCATTTCAAACCGAATATTTCATCCTTCAGTTTAAAACCTTTTGTAGCCATTAGGATAATTTCCCCTGACCACATGGAAAGTAAAGCATCTTTCTCAATAAATTCCGGTTTACCTATTAAAGGATTCAATATCATTAATTTCCCTTTAGCAGGGTCTTTCTGAGCTAGAAGAATATACCGGGGGTATTCTTGTTTCTGCTTTTCTGAAGATTTTTTAGTCTCAGGTTTTTTAATACTTTTCGAAAAATTGCCTGCACTGGGTGTATAGTCTCCGTCATTAAGTTTCAGCATAAGCGGAAGCGGAAGTTTTAACAGCTTGTCATAATTCACCTTGGCTGCTTTAGCTTTAAGCCCCAAATCACCTGCTATTTTTAAGATTTCTACGGTTGTTACTCCGCATTTCTCTATAGCATAAGCATGATTTATCTGTTTTGGATCAGCATGCAGACCATGAAATTTGGCCAGCATTACTAAACATTCTAATCCTGTATCTCTATTCTGCATTTTCAACTCTTTTTTTTGCCACTAATAAACACTAATATATTGGCTTAAGTTTTCTAAATTCCCGTCTTCACTGCATTTAACTGTGTTTTCTAATTCCTAAGTTCTCTCTGCTCACTGATTACTGATTACTGTTTACTGATTACTGATTACTGATTACTGATTACTGATTACTGATTACTGATTACTGATTACT
>CAZGAI010000621.1:0-2271 GCA_964523175.1 uncultured Victivallales bacterium
GTTGTTTTCTCTTGAATTGTTTTTGGTTAAAGTCTTCATTTTAAATCCTCCGTTTAAAAGTTTTTTTTCTCGGGTTTTCGACCAGAGGTGCGGAGGCTAAAGTGAGTAAGGCAATTTTATGAAGATTTAATAAGAATCAGCTCTGCTGTGTTTGACTGGTATTCAAATTTCCAAAACGGAGTTTTTTAGTAGAAAAACTGGAAATTTTAATAAAATTGAGCAAAATTTGCCGACGGAGCAGACTCAAGCGTACAGAAATCCGAGATACTAAATTTTTAATGGGGGATATTGAAGACAGAAAACAATTATTGAGAAATCAATTGGTACAGTTTTCTAATAGAATAGTCTTGTTTCTACCTTAATAAAGAAAGAAAAAGTTTTATGAAGCTGTATAGGATGATAACCAGGTTAAAAGTATTGTTGTTTAACTGATAGTGAAAAGATTTAAAAATAATGTATAATAAATAAAGATAAAACATTTTGTAATTTTTGAGTTAAAACATTTTACCTGAGATTTAAATTATACTGCTACCAGCAAAAGAAATATTTATAAGAAAAAGCTGCAAATATACAAGACATATAATTAATGTTAGACAAAAGAAATATGAATAATAACTTTCAAAGAATTGGTTCAAAAAGTAATACTCAAGCAGGGAATGATTTTGAAGAATTAGCAAAAAAAGCTTTGGAGAAAGAGTTCAACTGTAAGTTCTCTTGTAACTACTCTGTAGAAATCGGATTAAATAGAAAGAAAAAACATAATTTTGATCTTGGTAACGATAATACATTGGTGGAATGCAAGTCTCACAAATGGACTTCTGGAAACCTTGTTCCAAGTGCTAAACTAACTGTCTGGAATGAGGCAATGTATTACTTCATGCTTGCACCAAAAGAATACAAGAAAATATTTTTTGTATTAAGAGATTTTAATCAAAAGAAAAATGAAACTTTAGCTGATTATTATATTAGAATTTATTTCCATCTTATACCTGATGATGTAGAAGTATGGGAATATGATGAAAATAAATCAATAGTAAAAAAGTGTAACAAGCGATGCTCTAAATCATTTTTACGCTCGGATTCAAAATGATAAGAGATCAAAAACGTTATCTAGAGCAGAAAATCATGTCAATGAGTCGAGGTCAATAATAATGTTATACAAATTCACACCAACCTTGGAAATTGCAAAGCAGATATCCATTGGAATTTTCCGTTTCTATGAATTAACTAAGTATATTAAAATTGAAGATGAAGTAGGTAGATCAGATCCTGCTGAGTGCTCCGTTAGTTTTCCCCAAAAAGAGCACAAGGAGTTTCCTGAGAAGTTACCTACAGGGAGTTTTAACGGTATCGAGTTCCAGTGTATAAGCATTAAACCTGACGATACATATATAAGTCAGTACTTTGTATTTTGCACGAGTTCAGAGATGAATGATAATACAATTGGAGACTCGAAGTACGTTGTTGAGCTGTACGAGGACAACTTTGAGTTATTTAGTCAACTCTTGGATATGCCCGAAGATGACTCTTCAAATACCAATGGGAATCGATTTTTTAGCCATGGGCAAGTATCATACTATAATATACATAAACACCCCGAACCATTTATAGGTGACAAGTGGCGTGAGGTATATCTCAAGCACTCAGACTTCTATTATCAAAAAGAATATAGGGCAGCACTGTTTGCTTCAGATCACTTTTTTGAAAGGACGCTAGATAAACCACTGGTAGTCGAACAAGAAATATTCACTACGAAGGCTGAAAAAATGAGTTTTAAACTAAAGCTATCTCTCCGCTCTGGCATAGATGAGGATGGTTGGCGCTATGTTGAATTTGATCTATCTGAGTTCGCGGCCAACATGTGTCCAGAGCCAAGTAAAATTATAGAGCTTGATAGTGCATAATATGAAGATTGATACGACAGCTAACAGATAAAGATAGATTATTGTTCCTCTGCAATATCACATACGAAAGGCAGAGTCTTATCTTCCGGAAAATAATCTATCCTTATTTGTTAGCTATTTTCTAAATTTATTTTATCCCATAATTTATATGCTAAATCTCTAATTTTTAATCCATAGCCATTTATTTGCCCTGAGGTTAGAGATATTTTATCTCCATCCAAAATTTGAGGTGAAAGCCTTTTATCTGCATATCCATTATTATGCATTAAACAATTTCTAATCTTGTTTACAAAGATTATTTCTTCTATTAGATCACTGTCAATATCATTATAGATATTTTTTATTAAGTTAATTTTTTCAGAGAAAG
>CAZGAI010000622.1:0-2262 GCA_964523175.1 uncultured Victivallales bacterium
TTTACAGTTAGAAAAATAGGAAAATGTTAAAAATTCAGCACTTTTTTTTATTATTCTATCCCGAATATATCTAGAAAGTCCGGCTGATTTTCCTTTTCTTTTTCCCATTTGGCTTTGATCTTCTGTTGCTTTTCTTCTTTAGCAAGCCTTGATCTTTCATCCATTTCAACAATTCGTTTTTCTCTTAATTCTTTTTGATGTTTCAGCTGATCAGACTCATTTATCAGTCTCTCTTCTTTTCTTGCCTCTTCAGTTAATCTATGATACTCAGACATTTTTTTCTCAAAATTTTTATGAGTAAGCTTACCAACTAAAGCTTCAATTTCTTTAAAATGTTTTACTGTTAAAACAAACCCATTAGGAAGTTCTACTGCATTTAAACTGTCTGCTATTTCTTCCCTGGAATATTTTTCATCTCCAAGTTTTATTTCCAATTCGTCCTGGATTAGTGATGCTTTATTTCCAACAGTACTTTTACTTGTATTAAAAAAATTACACACTGTATGCAAACCTTTTAAGCTGCCTGGAACAGATTTATCAAAAAGAAAATTCAATCTTCCAATAATTACAACAATTGTTGAAGCCCATATTTCAGGTTTACCTCTGGAAATATCAATAAATTCATCATCCTTTAACTCTTCAATAAGTTTAAAGAAAAAAGAAGGAATTATATCATCATCATCAAAGTAAACATCAATAAATGAGTCAACTAATTTTTTAATATCTTCGTATGCTTGCTTTGTATCCATTAAGATACCTCCAATCTATATTCCTGTATATTGCCCCTACTATTAACCTTATTTAACAATATTACCTCTATGTATAACTTTTAATTCTTTTTGCTGCATATTATCATATTCTAGTTCATAGCCTATCGCTTCATATCCTTTTATCCGTTTCTTAAACATCCTGTTAAGGACAGGAATTTTACAGTCTACGTAATCATATATTATTACTTCCTTTTTCCCATAATGATTCCTGTGTAATCTGCCTGCATACTGTGATAATGTTCCCTTCCAGGCTATTGGCATCGTAAGAAATAATGTATCCAGGCGAGAATCATCAGAACCCTCTCCTAAAAATTTACCCGTTGCAAGTATAAGTCTTTCTTCATTCTCGTTTATAGAGTCAATGTCATGCATTATTTTTTGTAACTCTTTTTTTCTTAATCCTCCCTTAAGAACAAATATATTCTTTATAGAACTAGCTAATCTATTATATAATAACTCAAGATGATCTTTTCTTTCTGTAATAACTACCGGAGAACGATTTTCTTTTATTGAGTGAAGAATATCTTTAACAATAATTAAATTACGTTCTACTGAATTGGCAACATAAGAATAGATATTCTGTATTTGAACATCATTATTTTCTTCAAGTTCTTGAGATAACTTAATACCGGTTTCTCTAACAACTACTCGATGATCAAAACCTCTTTTAACAGCTTCAAGCTTGTCATTGACTTTGAACCTTACAGGACCACATTGCATAAAAATAATTGGTTGATGTCCATCTTTTCTTTGCAAAGTGGCAGATAAACCTAAAAAATACCTGGCTTTGCACTGTCTTGCTACAAGTTCAAAGCTTACTGCTGAAAGATGATGGCATTCGTCAACAATAACAAAACCATAATTCCCAACAATGTCTGCAACTTCTCCTTTTTTACATAAACTTTGTATTGTAGCGATATCTATCACATTTTTGGGTGTATTTTTACCCCCGCCAATTACACCAATCTGATCTACTTTTATATCCAAAAAAGACATTATGCGAGCTTTCCATTGTTCAATCAGCTGAACCCTATGCACTAGAATTAAAGTATTTACTTTTCGTTTAGAAATCATCATTAATGCAACTACTGTTTTACCAAAAGCCGTAGAGGCAGATAATACACCTATATCATAAGGAGAAAGAGCATTAAATGATTTAATCTGATCTTCTCTTAGTATACCGGTAAAACTGCATTGCAACTTAAGTCCATAATTCCTTTTATCCTGTAACATAAACGGAACTTTATAGTTCTTCATTAGATCTGTAATTTCATCAGCACAGCCACGAGGAATTCCAATGAAATCTTCAAAATCTTCACTGCAGCTAATGATACGTGGAATTCTTGATACAGGTAAACGCATCGCCTGATTTCTATAAAATTCAGGATTTTGAAAGGCTGCTAAACGTATAAGTCTATTTCTAAACTGTGGAGTCAATTGTTTTTTAGAAAAATAAATTTGATTTTCAATAACTATATCAAGTCTTTCAGGA
>CAZGAI010000623.1:0-2257 GCA_964523175.1 uncultured Victivallales bacterium
TTAGGCCATTACAAAGATTTAATAAAGGAGCTTCTCCTTCTCCCAATATGACAAAATCAAAGAAGTCAACCATCTCCATTAAAGAAACAGCTTCTTCTTCAGAATCTAATCCTCCAATAACAATAAATTGTTCGGGATTATTTTTCTTAATAAAATACGCAATAATTATTGCAGAAACCCATTGATCTAATCTGGCACTAAAGCCATGCAGCAGAATATCTTTATAAGGTAATTGATTCAATTCTCTTTTTATAAGATTCGCAGTTTTCTGCTGGAGTTTTAATAAATATCCATCATAGAATTGATAATCTTTTACGAACATTTCAGGAAGACATTTTTTTAACAAATGTTTAATTCTTAAATAATCTGAATTTTTAAACAACATGTTTAGCAGAAGAATAAAGGGAAGAAGGGTTTCGGTATTCTGAGTATCAACTCGATTCTTCTCTGTAAAGCTCAATGTATTATTTGTTAACTCTTCAGATAGAATAATATTCCAGTATTTTGTTTGAACTGAATATTTTTCCTGAGTTAAATACGATTGCAGAATTGAAAGTGATGTTGATGGTTGTTCTATCACTGCCGGGGGTAAATAATGAAAAATAATATTATTGTTTTCTAGCTTGCTCATCTGATTTATCCGTTATATCAATAGATAAAGATACCATGAACTGTCGGTTAAAAAGCGACGGCATCTTTACTGAAATTGCCTTTATAGTACGTATCCCTTTCTGAGGGTGAACTATTCTATAGGTTCTTTCTTCAGGTAAAGAATCAAAATTATTTAATAATTTCCGTTGTTCTTCTCTATCGTCCGGATGAACAATTTCATTTATCCAGCAATCAAACAGAACATCGCTTTTAAAACTTGGATTGACACCAAAAATGTTTTCTTGAAGATTGGTAGAATAAATAAATTCTTTAGCATTCAAATCATATATTCCTACATTTACATCTATTCTGTTAAGAGAATCAATTATTAATTGCTGTATAAATTCTAGCTCTTTTTGCTTGGTAACATCAACGATATTACAGAGAACGCCAATTATCTCGTCACCTTCATATACAGGATATTTTGACATACGACCATACTTTTTCTTTCGGCTGCCTAAAATATAACCTTCTTTATTAACTATAGCTTTTCCGGTTTTTAAAACATTAGAATCACATGAAAAGTTTTCTTCAGCTTCTTTCTTAGGGAAAAAATCAAAATCAGTTTTTCCAATAACATTATAATCATCATTTAACGAAAGATTTTTAAGAAATGATTTGTTTGCAATAATATATTTTAATTCTTTATCCTTCATATAAAAAAACGACTGCGTTGAATTTATTAGAGCTTTAACTAATACGGATATTTGTTCCTGTTCTTTAAAAAGAGCATAAATCTGCTGTATAAAACTATTTCTTTTATTTGAAATATTGTTATGATTTTGATTAGCGAGTGATAACAAGTTATTAATCGTAGGAGAAATATTTTTAGGAGAAACCGGTATATCATCTTTCAGATTTGATATATTGCTGATTGGTACACTTAAAATTTTGGCTAACTGTATTATCCTGTTTTCAGGAGGAGTTAATTTACCTCTTTCCCATAGTGAGAGAGTCTGCCTTGTAAGACTACATTTATCCGCAAGGGCTTTCATAGTCCATCTAGCTTCTTTTCGTAATAACTTAAATTTTTTATAGTAAAATTCCATGTTGTATTATTATTTCATTTTGCTATGAGCATTGGGGTCAGGCCTACATTTTAATATTACCCAGTTTTAATATTTTTTCAAGTTCATTGAACATTTTTTGAAGTTGCTTATCTGATTTTAATTTTACCTCAAATTTGTACCTTGCTGTATTAAAACCACTGATTTTTAACCCAAATAGCTTTGCTTGTAATTTAACGGTGCTGCTTTTTCTACAGAACTTACCCGATAATAACTGTCTGAAAAAATAAAATTAAAGCCTCAGTTTAAAAAATTAACTTCAATACCTGGAGTTGGTCTTATACTTGGAATGACAATAATGCTGGAGGCCGGTAACATCAGAAGGTTTAGTAAATGTGGAAATTACACATCCTATTGTCGCTGTGTTAAACTACATCTAGTAGCAGGTTGAGTCAATCAGCATGCAGATTGATAATTTTATAGCTAAATTGCCTCCCAATCCTGTAGTAAATAACAAAATTATAGGATATCGTAAAAGTACGAACAGCTTATGCTGTTATGTTAGAATGTAAGAATCGTGTTAACTGAACTCGGCTGAA
>CAZGAI010000624.1:0-2257 GCA_964523175.1 uncultured Victivallales bacterium
TAAATGCGAAGGTTTTAAATGACCAAACTATTTCCTCCTATGTCAGGAGTTCTGAAATTACAGACAGATCATATTATAAAATTGGCAAAGGAAGTGGAAGAAACCCAGAGAGATGTAATATACACATTGGGTTCAGTAACAGAATCCCGCTCACATGAACTTGGCAACCATGTTAAACGTGTAGCAGAAGTATCCTTCCTTTTAGCTATAAAATACGGACTTCTAGAAAGTGAGGCAGAACTCCTTAGAATGGTTTCTCCCATGCATGACATAGGTAAAATAGGTATACCTGACTCAATCCTAAAAAAGAGCGCAAAATTAACCAAAGAAGAATTTGAATTAATTAAAACTCACACTACTCTAGGTCATTCAATACTGCAGCATTCTCAAAGAAAATTATTTAAAGCTGCAGCCACTGTAGCACTTCACCATCATGAATGGTGGAATGGTTCAGGATATCCAAATAATCTCTCCGGAAAAGAGATACATATTTTTGGTAGAATTACTGCAATAGCAGATGTTTTTGATGCTTTGATCCATAAAAGAGTATATAAGCATGCGTGGCCCATCCCTAATGCCCTTATTGAGGTCAAACGGCTTAAGGGCAAACAGTTTGAACCAAAAATTGTTAACATTTTTATTGATAATATTAATTCAATATTGAAGATCTGTACTGAAAACGTAGATGCAGTAAATATACATCTTCCAAAGGAGGACATTTATTCAAAAAGAAGAGAGGTTTTGGATTTAATAACGCATGAATGTATTATTTCCGGGGATAACCCTGAAAAATGTCAAGCTCATGAGCTTAGAAAATTACCAGTATCTGAAATAATTGAATATGTTAACCACCTATCAAAAGAACAATCTGAAGATATAATTAATCAACACATGGCCTGTATTTTAAACATTAATAGTCCAAAAGAATAAACTCATCTTTTAAATAATCATAACAAACAACAAATATTTTAGAAAGAATTTTTTATTATGTCTTACGATTGTCCATTCTAGTCATTTCAGCAGCTTCAATCGGCCTTTTGCATACGCTTCTGGGACCAGACCATTATCTCCCTTTTATAGTAATGCCTATCTAGTGTTTGAACGACAATTTTTAAGTATCGTAATATCAAAAAGTTACATAATTAATTTAGAATGAAGATTTCTTTAAAAAGCAATGTTAAAATATTTTCCAGGTCTATTATATTGCTAAATAAGCAGTATATTATTTGCGTTAAACATCTAACAATAAACATGTTAGATTTTGATTATATTAATATTACTGATTTGTTTAGATTTAGTCAATTTTGAAATCTTCGGAGGTTATGTGTGAGAAAAGTAATTGATCCTCAAATGAAAATAGGTGAAGTCGATATATCCAGAATTGAATTTGATTTACGCTCCAGAGATGAAATACCAAAATTGTTAATGGGGCTTCAGGCAGTTTATTGCAATAAAGAAATACGTGATAAGATTTTTATTTTACTTGAGGAAGCAATACCTGAAGATATATCAAAAACAACTGGTCGTCCTGGTATGGAGCTATGGAAAATACTTGTACTTGGCACCCTGCGTTTAAACTGTAACTGGGATTATGATAAGCTTAAAGAGATGGCAGACAATCATGCAAGGTTAAGGGAAATGCTCGGGCATGTAAAATGGCTTGATATGACTGAATATCCGCTTCAAACGCTAAAGGATAATGTTAGACTTTTCACGCCTGATCTTCTTGATAAAATAAACAAAGTTGTTGTTGATTATGGTCACTCACTTCTTAAAAAAAAAGCAGAAAAATTAGAAGGTCGATGTGACTCTTTTATTGTTGAAAGCAATGTTCATTACCCAACAGATACAAATCTTCTTTATGATTCAGTCAGAAAATCAGTAGAGCTCATTGCAACTGTATACAATAATTTTAATTTGAATAACTGGAGACAAAGTAAAAGCTTATTACAGAAACTAAAAAATACACTCCGAAAGTTTCAGAAAATGAGACATTCAAACTCTAAAGATGAAGAGAAAAAGCAAAATCGTATTGATGAAATAAAGAATATTTGTAATTCTTTCATGGGCAAAAGTAAATATTTACTTGACCGAGTTCGTTCAGATATAGCTAGCCTAAGAAATAATGGTATTGATACTGATTCAGACCTTGAAGCTGTATTTGCTATGATTACAAAGTTTACAGAATATGCTGATCTATTTTTGGATCAGATTCAGAGACGTATAATAAACGGAGAAACAATACCTCATAATGAAA
>CAZGAI010000625.1:0-2247 GCA_964523175.1 uncultured Victivallales bacterium
GATATCTTGTACAAAACCCTCTTTTTTTCTCATTATATATTTTTATCGGAATATTTTTGTCTTTTTATGTAGGTGTCAGGGCGAAGCATGGATATTTCTGGATGTATATGCTTGTCAATATGGTATTGATATCTTTTATTTCTATAACAAATCCTTATGGTACATTTACACTTGAAATTGCGTTTTACAGATCAGCAGAAATTTTCTTAGGAGTTGTCGTTTCATGGTTGTATAATATTATATTATGGCCAAATTTTGCAGGTAATCAGATTTCAGATCAGTTAAACGCATTATTATCAAAAAGTATGCTGCTCCATACGAGCTTAATTAAGCTGGTTACTACAAGTAAAATTAATACAGACAATATAACAGAAGAAATAAAAGATATTGAAACTAGATTAAAAAAAGTTAAAAGCTTAATTAATGATGCAAAAACTGAGAACTTAATAAGACATGACAAGGCAGAATATTCAATGATAATCAATATTCTGGAAAACCGCCTCAT
The DNA here is from genome assembly GCA_964523175.1 of uncultured Victivallales bacterium. GTDB lineage: Bacteria > Verrucomicrobiota > Lentisphaeria > Victivallales > GWF2-38-69. The sequence goes on from CAZGAI010000625.1 coordinate 506, forward strand.
TAGTCTGAATACTATACTCGCTGATATTTCAGAAAATTGCAATTTTATTTACTTTAAGAAGCACAATAAATTTTTTATTAAATTAATTAATAACTTTGATGAAATTTCAAAGTTAGACTGCCTCGAGGAAAGTAGTCTTCAAAAAAAACTTCTCAATATAAATATATTTAAAGAACTTCTTGAAAGGCACTATAAGCCGCATGAAAATAAGGATTATCCTGTCACAGATATTTTATTTTTCTATGAGTTTATACATTATATAGAATCCTACTATAAAGATCTGATACGAATCTCCGGTAAAAATTTTGATAATCCAAGCTTAATTTCCAAGAAAAACTTTGATCAGAACAGTGATTATATTACTTTAAACTTCTCTTCATACAGTTTAAACCTCTATAAACCGTCGCTGATTAATGCTGTTAAGGGTGGTTTGGCAGTAGTATTTACCTTCTGGTTTTGTATGTGGCTTCAGGTACCCGGAGGTATGCTGAATATGTCTGTCGCGATAATAGCCGTATTTGCACCACAGCTTGACACCCTGGCAAGTAAACATAAAGGATTACTCAGATTGATCGGTTGTTCAATAGGTGCTGCAGTAGGTTTATTTATTATTTTATTAAACATTGAATCTTCAGTTGCCTTTTTTACATTAATTTTTGCTTTCACTTTTTTATCTGCCTATATTTTCGGAGGTCGTCCGGGAATAGCATATATCGGGCTTCAGGGAGGAATCGCTTTTCTTCTATGTGTTGCCGGCGATTTCAGCCAGGTCTCGTCTATAGGTCCTGTCATTGAAAGATTAGCTGGAATAGGAATGGCTATTTTTTTCATGTGGATTGTTAATTTTATTATTTGGCCCGAAAATTTGTTTTTAAGTCTTAATACCAAATTATCAGATCTTCATGCAAATTTTATTAAGCAGGTCAGAGGCCTTGAACAGTTTTTATCCCCCACTGTTTCAACACAAGGAGGTGTATCAGCAGGTATTGTAGAGACGACTAATGTTAATTCAATTTTAAATATTTTTGAAATACAACAGGACCTGCCTGTGGAAATTATCGGAAACTTAAAAATGTTTACAATGTATATTAGAAAAATTTCCGAAAAACTATATAGTGTATCTCAAACATCTAAGGAAGTTTTTGATTTTGTAAATGCAGAGAACAAACTGTTTATTCTGACATGTTTGGACAATATTATATCAGCGATTGAAATAAGTACTGAAAAAGATAGAGAAGAATTACAGAAAACAATAAATAGACTGTTAAAACAGCTTGATAGTTTTACTTTGGATATAAGAACAAAGGGAATTCTTCGAAATAAAGAAATTAGTTTTAAAACTGAAGTATCATCTTTACTTTTAACTTTTAAACGTATTCTCTTTGATTCAATGCAGCTGGCTAAAATAGAAATAGATCTTGAATTATTGAATGAATGTTGCTGAAAGTGCATTATCAGCTTTGAAATGGGGTGGATGGTTATACATTTTCATTTTATTCAGTTTTTACACATCACATTTAAACAGCTGAATGTAAAGATTAAGTGCTATACAGATAAAGACAGAGAAGATGTGCGTGCCTAAGGATATTACTGTTAAAGCTGACAGCACCGGGCTCAAATTTTACGGTGAAAGAGATAAGGATGGTGAAATACAGGAAAAAGCTGCATAAATAAAGAGGCATGAGGGTCTGTTTGGATTTTCTTATACACAACATTTGAAAGTTTCTCTTATTGGTTTGATT
>CAZGAI010000626.1:0-2236 GCA_964523175.1 uncultured Victivallales bacterium
CTCGGCTCAAAAAAGTATTTTTGGCTTTTTTTGTATTTTTACCTCTTTTCTTTATTGTACGTTCCATATTAAACTAGTGCCTCCGGTTAAGTCTGATGATTAAATTATAAACTACAAGGATGTGGGTTCATGCTTATTATACTTAAATCGAAATTTTTTATTCAGTTCTGATTTTCCATAGAAATATAAGAGATAACATTATGCATATTGGAATCAGTACAAGAGCAGTAAAGTAATCATCAAGACTGGGTATTTTCCCTCCTGATTTTTCGTGTAAAATCCAACCGATTATCGGTTGTAGAAGAAGGGTGCCGATACTAACACATATTGCATTTGTAAATGACATAGCAGTGCCACAGACCTCCTTTGGAAAAATAGTTTTTACTATTGAAAAAGGTATTATATACACTGTGCATGAAAGCCCTATTAAAAATAAAAGCAAATAAGAAAAAAGTTTTGATATCGGCAGGTAAAATAAAAGTAATAACAATAATAATGTTACAACAGAGCCAATAAACATAAGTAATTTCTTTTTATGAGACTTATGCCCATACCAGGCCATAAGCGGTGTACCAATAGCTGCACCTAAAAAAGCTAAGACCATACTGTTGGCCGCTGATTCAATTGAAACAGAATATTTTTCCATAATAAAAGGAATCCCCCATAGTGAAAAAAATGCTCCGATAACAACAAAAAGCATTCCTGAGTATAAGCTCAGATACCAAATCTGAATATGCGATATAACAAATAAAAGTTTGTTGCCAATCTTTTTTGCAACTTCTTCTGTTTCCTGTTTTACTTCTGACAAACTTTCTGTTTCCTGCTGCGTACTTTTCAATTCTTTATTATCATTAATTACTCCGGAATAGTCATCATCAGAAAAAACAATATCATTATCAAGACTTCGGCTACCGCCTGCATCAAAATTTGTTATCTTATTTCCAATGCTGTCTTTTACACAATATATTGCAATAAACCCTACTGTTGCGGCAAAACATGCAGTGAGCAGTGAGGTATTTCTCCAACCATACATTACAACAGTAGAAGAAAGAATTGTTGCTGCACATGCACCTCCAAGCAGTCCCAGCATCTCAGTAAACCCTACAACGGTTGGAAACAGTTTAGAAGGAAACCACTCTGCGGCAAGGCAAAAAGCACAGGGAAATGCTGCTGCAGAAAAAAAGCCCATGGCAATTCTGCTAATTAAAGCCATACTGTATGTTCCGGAGTAAGCAAAGAAAATACAGGAGAAGAAGGTACCGACTATAGATATAGCCAATACTCTTCTTACACCGATTTTATCAATTAAAACTCCAATTGGAATCTGCATTAATGCATAGGTATAAAAAAAGGATGAAGAAAGAAAACCAATACCAATATCATTTGTATGAAAGGTTTGTTTGATTGGCTCTATCATAATGCTGATAGCAGGCTGAATAAAATAAATAAACAGAGCAAAAAGAGATGCAGCACCCCAGATAACCCATGGTTCACTATTCTGCTTATTAAAACTAAAACTTTTAACTATTTTCATAAAACGAGTTATCTCCCATAACACTGCATGTTGCTATTAATAATTCATTAGGCTTAAATAAGTATCTCTCCTTTAGAGTAAATCACACAATTACCAGCCATCAATACTCTGTCAGCAAGATTAGTACAGAGTAATTCCCCTCCCCTTTGGGATAGCTGTTTTGCAGACATTTTGTCCTTCTTTAACCTTTCTGCCCAGAACGGAATTAAACTGCAATGTGCAGAACCTGTAACCGGGTCTTCCGGGACACCTGCACCAGGAGCAAAAAACCTTGAAACAAAGTCATACTTATTCCCTACTGCAGTAATAATAATACCAAGACAATCCAAATTTATTAATTTATCCATATTTGGATTGATAGATGAAATGACTTCTTCGGATTCGAAGAGCAACAGGTAATCTCTTGATTTATATACACTTATCGGCTCAATACCAATGGCCGATATTAAATCAGGATGAGGACTACATGCTACAGGCATACGGGATGGAAAATTAATTTCAATTTTATCCCCTGTTTTTTTTGCAGACAATTCACCGGATTGTGTTTTAAATGAAACACTGTTTAATGATGGTTTCAAGAAGTTTAAAATTAAATATGAAGGTGCCAATGTAGCATGTCCACACAAATCAACCTCAACTGTGGGTGTAAACCAGCGAAGTTCATAATATTCACCTTTATCTATGATAAAAGCGGTTTCTGAT
>CAZGAI010000627.1:0-2228 GCA_964523175.1 uncultured Victivallales bacterium
TTTTTAAAAGTAGCTACATCTGAATAATTCATTCTGAATTTGATAAGTTCTACATTGGCTTTGTTTCTGACAAAACTTATATTTACATTTAAGTTCATAGAATTAAATATATTTGCCAATTGTGATTCATCTATTTTACCTATTTTTACTGATAAGATATCTTTTATATCAGCTTCTATGCAAAATTTCATTAGCGATGGAATCTCAAATAACAGACTGCTGTTATGGCAGTCATAGCTTGAAATAAGATCATAGACTTTGTTCAATTTTCTCTCATTAAGCTTTTTCATATTTAATCCCCTTTCACGCATTTTTTTCTAATAAAGATAAATTATTCCTCTTTCACACTAGTTATTTTAACCATTTTTATAAAGATATTCAAGAGGCAAAAAACTTAGAAAAATGCAAGGCGAAGTAAATTATTTGTAAGTCCTTAATTTTTGTATAATACTGCAGAAGTGAAAAAAAGTGAAAAAAAGTTATAACTTCGCTATTTAAAGTTGATATTTAACTTTCTAAATTAACTAATTATGTCTATATTGTTTATAATAAAAGAATTATGAATTCAAAAAAATTAGTTTGCTGTAGGTTAACTAGTAAGTAAAAAAATGTATTTATTATATTCTAATTGACATTGAAATTTACAATTTCAGTGTTCTAATATATTATATTCTCGATTAGGAAAAGTTGTTTTAAACAAATATCTACTTTGATTAGGAGAAGAAAATGTTAAGAACAAAAAAATTTGCTTCAAAGACTCACAGCCCCAAAAAAAACTCTGATCCCAAAAGACAAACCACTCTAAGCGAAAATTTTTATCCCAAGAAAAATTTATTTAAAAACAAACAATGTTTCTCGTAATAAAATAAATCCAGTGATTTGGTGATTTTTAATCACCAGATCATTAAAGCTTTCTTCCATAAGTTGCTGAAATGCCTCTTGTATGAGACTTGAAGTAAGAATCGTTATCTTGATCTTTATCGTTTTCTTTTTCGATCAAGAAAACGATTACGACAACGATAATGAAACCTTAAGTCCCGCTATGAAATTTACGTCATCGCTCAGGCTTGGGCTAAAGCCGCTACTCCAACGGCTTAATTTCAATGGCATTGATTCACTATTTTTTTATACAGGCATTAATAAACTCTTTAAAAAGTTTATGCATAAGTTCATTTTCATTCTGCATCATTTCGGGATGCCATTGTACACCTATGCAAAATGAACCTTCCTTTTTTTCTATAGCTTCAACACTTCCGTCTTTAGCTCTTGCTACAATATTAAAGCCGGGGGCAAGGTCTTTTACAGCCTGATGATGATAACTGTTAACAATAGCCGTACCGCCTAAAACACCATACAGCCATGAATTCTTTTCTATATCAATTGTTTGAGTAGCTGCTTTTTTATTAAGTTGTCTATGTCTTATCCTGCTGTCTGTCATATCGTGAATATCCTGATACAAAGTACCGCCATGGAAAACATTAATAAACTGTTCTCCCCTGCAGATACCAAAAACAGGAATTTTTTTATCAAGAGCCTGCTTCAGAAGTATCATTTCAAAGGCATCTCTTCGCGGCATTATCTTTTCTAAAGATGGATGTGCTTCTTCACCGTATAGAAGCGGATTTATATCTGCACCACCACTTAAGATTAAACCGTCAATTACACTAGTCATGCCTGTTATCGCATCTACGTTTTCTGTGACAGGCAGAATTATAGGAACTCCGCCGGCATCTGCTACTGCATTAACATAATACTCATTAACATAACTTCTGACTGTTGAGCTAATGAGTGTCCTGAATAAACTTGCTGTAATACCAATAACAGGTTTTTTGAGCCCCTTTTCAATATCAGTCGATACAGCGAATAAGTTTCCTGTAATAAATACAAAGATGATAATTGGCAGAAATCCGGCGACTATTTTTTTCATAAAATCTTGATTCCTAATATTGTTTATTTGTTACTTAAATATTGTTGTTTGTTTAAAGTTTTTAAAATTATTTTTTGGGAATTATTTGAATTTTGTCATTTATTGTCTGGGATTTTGCTTATAATTATATACAAATTTCGGACTAAACTCAACCAGTAAAAGCATATTTTTACAGCATAATTTTAAATTATAGCTTTTTCCTCTGAAAAAATAAAGCATTGGGTATTTAATTATATTACCAGGCTAGTTGAACAAAGTCGCTTTCAGCGACGGTTTTAGTTGTATACTCCCATATATAATA
>CAZGAI010000628.1:0-2218 GCA_964523175.1 uncultured Victivallales bacterium
GAACTTTGAACTTTGAACTTTGAACTTTGAACTTTGAACTTTGAACTTTGAACATTGAACTTTGAACATTGAACAAAAAAATAATGAAAATTTATGCTAGAAATAGAGATCACGCTCATCTTTTTTGGTGATCCTATTTAGTCTATTAATGATCTCTTTTTTCATTTTTGTGTCAGAAATTTTAGCAAGCTCTGATTCTATCAGTTTGTTGCCGGCTTCTTTGGTTTGTTTTGAAGCATAGTCAACGAGATATTCCTCTAATGTGACAAGTGCGTTTGGGGTGCAGAATTTTTCAATGAATCCGGGAATAGCAAATTCCATAAAACGTTCACCGGTTCTGCCAACACGGTAACAGGATGTACAGAAACTAGGTATGTACTCATCTTGCAGAAGTTCGAGTACTATTTCATCCATTGACCTAGTATCACCTAGGCAAAACTGCTCTTTCATTTTCTGTTTTTCATCTGAATTAGAGTATCCTCCGAGTTCGATTCTTGTACCTGCATCAATTTGTGAAACACCGAAACTCATTATTTCTTTTCTTATTTCAGGAGATTCGCGCGCGGTTAGTATCATGCCGGTGTACGGAACAGATAGACGCAATATTGCAACCAGACGTTTAAAATCAAAATCATTTACTAAATATTTATCGTCAATTTCAACACCATGTGCCGGCTGAAGTCTCGGAAAGCTTATTGTATGCGGACCTACCCCAAATCTATCCTGTAGGAAAAGAGAATGTTTAATCATTGCCAGTACTTCAAATTTCCAATCATGCAATCCGAACAAAGTTCCAATCCCAACATCATCGCAACCTGCTTCAAATGCTCTGCTTAGTCCATCAAGGCGGTAAAGATAGTCACCTTTGCACGTATTTTCAGGATGCATTTTTCGATAGGCTCCGTGATGGTATGTTTCCTGGAATATCTGATAGGTACCAATTCCGGATTCTTTAACAATCTTAAAGTCATCGCGGCTCATAGGAGCGGCATTGATATTAACGCGTCGAATTTCACCATGTCCTTTTTTTACAGAGTAAACATCTCTAACTGTTTTAGCAATAAACTCTGCATTATACTTAGGGTGTTCACCAAAGACAAGAATCAAACGTTTGATTCTTGTCTTTGGTGAACACCCTAAGTATAATGCAGAGTTTATTGCTAAAACAGTTAGAGATGTTTACTCTGTAAAAAAAGGACATGGTGAAATTCGACGCGTTAATATCAATGCCGCTCCTATGAGCCGCGATGACTTTAAGATTGTTAAAGAATCCGGAATTGGTACCTATCAGATATTCCAGGAAACATACCATCACGGAGCCTATCGAAAAATGCATCCTGAAAATACGTGCAAAGGTGACTATCTTTACCGCCTTGATGGACTAAGCAGAGCATTTGAAGCAGGTTGCGATGATGTTGGGATTGGAACTTTGTTCGGATTGCATGATTGGAAATTTGAAGTACTGGCAATGATTAAACATTCTCTTTTCCTACAGGATAGATTTGGGGTAGGTCCGCATACAATAAGCTTTCCGAGACTTCAGCCGGCACATGGTGTTGAAATTGACGATAAATATTTAGTAAATGATTTTGATTTTAAACGTCTGGTTGCAATATTGCGTCTATCTGTTCCGTACACCGGCATGATACTAACCGCGCGCGAATCTCCTGAAATAAGAAAAGAAATAATGAGTTTCGGTGTTTCACAAATTGATGCAGGTACAAGAATCGAACTCGGAGGATACTCTAATTCAGATGAAAAACAGAAAATGAAAGAGCAGTTTTGCCTAGGTGATACTAGGTCAATGGATGAAATAGTACTCGAACTTCTGCAAGATGAGTACATACCTAGTTTCTGTACATCCTGTTACCGTGTTGGCAGAACCGGTGAACGTTTTATGGAATTTGCTATTCCCGGATTCATTGAAAAATTCTGCACCCCAAACGCACTTGTCACATTAGAGGAATATCTCGTTGACTATGCTTCAAAACAAACCAAAGAAGCCGGCAACAAACTGATAGAATCAGAGCTTGCTAAAATTTCTGACACAAAAATGAAAAAAGAGATCATTAATAGACTAAATAGGATCACCAAAAAAGATGAGCGTGATCTCTATTTCTAGCATAAATTTTCATTATTTTTTTGTTCAATGTTCAAAGTTCAATGTTCAAAGTTCAAAGTTCAAAGTTCAAAGTTCAAAGTTCAAAGTTCAAAGTTC
>CAZGAI010000629.1:0-2209 GCA_964523175.1 uncultured Victivallales bacterium
TGATGGTAACACATGGATGCTCGTTAGCTGTCGCATGGTTTATCTGGATCAAGGCTTGGAACATAGCCTAGAATCATATGATCAAAAATACCGGATACCTGTGGATGCTGTCCAGTAAAAATTGTTCCCCTAGAAGGGGTACATACAGCCGAACTGATATAGTGATTTTCAAAAGTAATCCCTTTCTTCATCAGTTTTTCTCTTGCCGGTAAACAGTAATCATCTGCTTTAAGAAGTTGATAGCTTAACTGGTCAGCAACAATCATAAGAATATTGTAGGTTTTATCACCATTTTTCTCTTCTGTTATATTGATATCATTAAAATTCATAAGATAGACTCCAGTTATCGCACTATGTGCGAGTTAAAAGTTATCAGGTTGTAAGGTTATCAGGTTGAAAAGAGCAAACATTAAAACAACACCCTGTGCTCTTATATCCTATAACTTGATAACTTTCAAGACATTAGGAATTAATGCTTTACGAACAAATCCCTATACTATTTAGTTATAATTTAGATACAAGATAAAACTTAGGATGCAATAACCCCATATATAAAATGCAGAATCTTGAGGTACCTAAATTATTGAATAATTATAAATATATTAGTTTAAGGTATTGTTTTTATAAAGATTAATCAATAATATATATTAATAAATTATGTATTCTATTATTTTATATAAAGGAAAGAGACTATGAAGAAAAAACTCATCATTATTAGCTGTGTTATTATTGTCGTTATTTTAGGAGTTGGATACTACCTTTTTACTAATCTTGACTCAATAGCAAAGTCCATTATTGAAAGCGTGGGAACAAAGGCTGCAGGAACCAGAGTAACTGTGGGTAGCGTTAAAATTACACTTAGCGAAGGACGTGCTTCAATTTACAACATGAAGTTTGCCAACCCGGAAGGTTTCTCTGACAAATCAATGATCGACTTTGGAGAAATCACTGCTCAGGTAAATTACAAAACCTATGCTATTACCAATATACACATAGGAAGCCCCCATTTCTCTGTTGAACAAAAAGGCGCAGAAACCAACTTTAGCATATTGCAAAAACATGCAGCAACGAAACAGGTAGATGATAAAACAGCAGAACCACAAGAAAAAACTAAGGACAAAACATCATCTAAAGTTTATGAAATTGATTCCTTTACTATTAAAGATGCACGCGTCTCCTTTACTTCTATTGACGCCAAACAGTCCGAAGAATTCACGGTTAGTAAGATAAAGTTCAGTGAATTAAAGGGAACTCCCGAGCAAATTTTCGAACAGGTTATAATACAGCTTTCAACACAGGTAATAATTGAAGTTTCCAAAAATATTGCGATGCAACAAATTAAGGGCTCAATCAAAGGGCCAGCAGGAGATGCAATAAACAAAGTGCTAAATAACATACTATAATAAGTATAATGCCAGTTTATTTTCGTATCAGTATTTTATGTTGGGTTCACTTTGAAATCCAGAAAGAAAAACTCAGTAAACGTTGAAGGGTTTGTACCAAAAGTCGAATCCCAACTATATAAAAAAACAAACAATTTGCAATGCTAAAGCATTGAACTATAACGCAAGCTATCGTAACTGATTCGTAGTGTCAGAGTTCAACACTTCAGTGTTGTTTTGTGGCAAATTATGAATAATTCTAAAATCATGTAATTATCATTACTTTTTAGACTTTTGATAAAGCCTCTTTGTTAATTTAAAACAAGAGTAAATTATACGACGGCTTTTACTTCAATATTATTGATAAGAGTTTGTACACTTCGTTATCTTTGTCACAATCGTGATCGAAGGGATAATGACAAAGGTCAAGGAAACGATTTTACAGATTTATTAGATTTAATCAAGACCTTTTCGTGGGGGTGTTTAATTAGCAGCATATACTGCTATTTGTTAATATTCCTGATTTCATTCATTTTTTCAGTTAATTGTTTGAAGTAATCTGAAGAAATAACATTTTCTATCTCTCCTTTTTTCTTTTGTTCATCAATAAAAATTTCCAGTTTCTTATACTTCTGAACAAGGAGATTAAATCTTTTTTCATTTTTAATAACAAAAATAGTAATAACAATAATAATGATAATTGATATGGCTAACATAATAAAAATTTTAAGGTATAACATTCTCAGCTTTTCAATAGAATGAGTAAAAGGTTTTATACCCATAACTATTATTTTTTTATTGTTATTACTATTTTTGTTATTAAAAAT
>CAZGAI010000630.1:0-2208 GCA_964523175.1 uncultured Victivallales bacterium
ACTATAATTTTTGTATAAACAATAATAATAAACTAAAAAAATATTTTTTTGAATCAGTACTGAAAAGCTTTAAAAACTAAAATGACACAAAAAGCAGAATTTGACAGACATTTGATAGTACTAGCCCATGGTATCCTAAAAGACAGCAAGGATATGGAATTCCTTGAAGAAGGATTACTCTCTCATGGTTTTAAGACTATTTCTGTAGATTTACCATTGACCTTTGGAACATTGGAGGAGGCGTGTAAGTCTCTTGAGAAACAAATAGAGATGGAATTTAACTTATACGATGTCGTACATTTTGTAGGATATAGTATGGGGGGACTTGTTATTCAGAGGTTTTTATCTATGAATAAACTGAATAATATTGGATACTGTGTCTTTATTGGAACTCCAAATAGAGGATCAAAACTAGCTAATATTGTTGCTGCTATCCCGGGCCTTGGAATGATTTTTAAACCCTTGAAGGATCTCAAGACAAGTAGAAAGCTTGATGATATTTTTAAGCACAATAAAAATATAAAAATAGGGGTTATTGCCGGAACGAAAAATGATCCACTGCACTCCAGACTTTTACTTTCACCCAGCAGCGACGGGATGGTTGAAGTTTATTCTGCTAAACTTGACAAAATGCATGAGTTTACTCACTTTCATTATGCTCACAAGAACATACACTTTCAGGAAGATGTTTTAACTGCTGTCTGCAGTTTTCTTAAAAACGGAACTTTTAATAATAAACAAGGATGATTTTGATCATGAGTAAGTTGATTTATGTATGCCTTTTTATTATTGCTTCAATTGTTATACTTTGTGCCTGTAATACTGTCAACGACTTCAGTAGTAAACCGAAATTATCAAAAACAACAACAGGACTGCTAGATAGCGTGATAAGGGATGATATTCAGAAATTAAATATCCAGGGGGTAGTTGTAGCTGTATGGATTCCAGGAGAAGGGGATTATTTTTTTGCTGAAGGCATAGCAGATAACGAAACAGGCAGAAAAAGAGCTATTGATGATCAATTTAGAATAGCCAGTATTACTAAAACTTTTACAGCTACCGTCGTAGAAGAGCTGATCAAAGAGGGTAAGATAAAAAGGTCTGACAGGTTGTCTAAATATTATCCCAACTTTCCAAATGCTGATAAAATAAGCATAAAAGATCTCCTGAATATGCGAAGCGGCATTGCAGATTTTGCTGATAAAACATTTCTATTGGAATACTATAATAATCCGCTAATGAAAATATCCGTAAATGATATAATTGCAATGTCTGCTAAAAAAGCTGATTTGTTTAAAGAGCCCAATATAGAAACAGTCTACTGTAATGTTAATTATATATTGTTGGGTAGTATTGCAGAGAAAGTGACTGGTAATGATATTGGTGTTGAAATAACAAAGAGAATAATTAATCCACTAAATATGACTGACTCTCTTTACCCTGTAAACGATATTCTTCCGGGAAAATTGCATGGCTATAGCTGGAATGCAGAAAAGGAACAGTTTGACGATATGACTACACTTAACCCTCTTCCTACCGGGGCTGCCGGGGCTGTTATATCAAATGTACATGATCTAAAAAAATATGTAAAAGTAATGTATGACTCTGCAAAAGATACACCGCGTTTAAAGACATATTCATTTAAAGGTGCTCCTGATTGGTTAAGGTACGGGGAGGGGATTAGTCAAATGGGCCCTTTCTGGGGCCATAACGGTACTATCTTTGGGTTTAGTACAGAAATGTGGTATCTACCTGAAAAAGATGCTGTGATTATAGTGAATGTAAACAGACTTGACTTGGATGACCACAGTAAATCATCTAAAATATTTGCAGATGTAACTAGAATATTATTCCCAAAATATACTGTAAAATAGCACTGTGCAGATTTATAGGATAAAGTCAGGGGCAGGACGGAATCTCTGGGAGTTAAAATCAGGCTATAGGAAACGTAACTCAGTAGAAAACACTATGTATAGACACAAAACAATATTCGGAGGCAGGCTTGACTTCAAAAACATTCAAAGCCATTTAACTTTATAAGTTCATCATAGCTCAATAAACTAATATCAATTTTCATATTTTTCAGAGCCTTTTTATTTACAATTGAGCCCGCATTGCGGGCTTAATTGTAAGAAACAGCTAAGTTTTCTATTCTACATTAGCTCCAACAACAGCCGCCATCTGCATCATATTAATAGTCTGCCCTTC
>CAZGAI010000631.1:0-2199 GCA_964523175.1 uncultured Victivallales bacterium
CTGAAAAACAAAATTAGGTGTTTTTTGAGGCTAAATTGTTCTCAAACCGTACTATTCTGTCAGTTTATGCACAGAATCCCTTATAGGAACTTAGAGCAATACTTCTTTTGACAAAATATATTTAATAAACAATTAAATGCTCATGTTTTTCTAGAAGTGGCACTCCAGCGCAGAGGTCTTAATGTTGGGCCTTTCTAAAACTTCAAGAATATTTGGTACTGGTTTAGAAAAATAAAACCCCTGAAAATAATCACACTCCATTTTTTTGAGGATTTCAAACTGCTCTTTAGTTTCAACTCCTTCAACAATTACCTTCATGTCAGATTTTTTTAATAAAGAAATTAAGCTTTCCAGTATAATGAAATATTTTTCCTCATTTAGTCTATCAACAAAAAATTTATCAATTTTTACTATATCCAACGGGAAATCATACAATCTGTTGAATGAAGAATATCCCAATCCGAAATCATCAAGAGCTATTGAACCTATACCAATCCTTTTCAGTTCCGTAATTGTTTTTCTTGCTTTATCAATGTTTTCTATTTGAGTTTTCTCTGTTATTTCTATTACAATGTTATTTGGATTAACTTTGGTTTCACTGATAATTTTGTCTATTTTCTCTACGAAAAAATCATCATCAAGCTGATACTGCGATACATTTACAGAGACACAAATTTGAGTTTGTCCTGTGTTATTTGCGATAAATAATACCTTACAGGCTTCTCTAAAAACCCATTCACCTACTTTTATTATAGATTTATCGTCCTCCAGTAATGAGATGAAATCTGAAGGCATAACATGTCCTAATTCAGTATTTCCCCATCTTAGAAGTGCTTCCGCAGAATAAATTTTTCCATTTTTATCAACTATGGGCTGAAAATTAACGCTGAACTCTGTTTTGTCCAGAGCATTTTTTAGAGCCTGCTCAAAAAAGAATGTTTTCTCGAGGTATCTATCGAAGAGGTAATAGCTGTTTTTTCTGTTTTTCTTAGCCCTATACATGGCCAAATCACCGCTTTTCAATAAACCAATGGCATTATCTCCATCTTTTGGGGAAATAGATATTCCGATACTAACTCCTAAATTTATTCCTATGGCATCTATATTCAGGATGTTAGAGAATGCATTGTTAATTTTTTCGGCAATAGAACATACTCCATGAATTGATTTAATATTATTAAGACAGACGACGAATTCATCACCGCCGATTCTCCCTGCAAAATCTGTTGACCGTATATTACTTGAAATTATTTCTGCAGTTTTTTTTAATAATTTATCACCGATTTCGTGCCCATGAATATCGTTAATTGTTTTAAAATTCTCAAGATCAAGAAATAATAAAGCTAGTTTCTGATTTGCTCTGTTGTGTTTTTTAACCTCTCTTTCAAGTAATTCAAAAAATGGTTTTCTGTTAATCAGACCCGTAAGAGCATCTATAAAAACGAGTCTTTCAAGTTTAAGGTTTGCTTTTTTCAGATCTCCTGCATTATTTATGCCTTCAGTTGCTCTGCCTATTCGATCCGCTACTGCATTTATTAAAGAAAGCTCTTCATCCATAAATGCCGTCTTTTCACATTCAGAAGGCAAACTTTCAATTAAGTGAACCTCAATAGCGCCAATAACAGAATTATTAACTATTATAGGAGACTCACTTTTTAGATTTAACTCTTTAAAGTTTTCCGTTTTGTATTCTTTGTTATTAACAGTCAATCTGACGCAGCTTAAATCCGGAAATTGTAGAGCCAAACACATAATTCTTATTGTTTTCTCATAAATCTCATTTAGTGTGATGCCGGGAATATTTTCAGTTTGAGAAATTTCATATAAACAGTTTATATCTTTAACTCGTTCATTAAGTCTATGTGTTTTTTCTTCTACAGTTTTCTCCAATTTTTCCTGATTTTTATTTATCTTCTTCTCCAATTTTTTGCGTTCAGTAATATCCGTAACAACAGAAGCTATATATTTCGGACTGCCTTCTTTATCTCTGATAAGGAAAAAGGATTCATGGCACACAATGACTTTTTCCGTTATTGTTAGGTGTTTCAGTTCACCTGACCATGATCCTTCATTTAGAACTGTTGGAATAACTTCATTTTTCAGTTTAATTTTCCACTCATCAGTAAAATAAGGCATAAAAGATTTACCAATAAAATCTTCCTTTGAACCAATACCAAGAAGCTTAAGTAATGTATCATT
>CAZGAI010000632.1:0-2197 GCA_964523175.1 uncultured Victivallales bacterium
TGTCGGGGGTTCGAGTCCCTCACCGCCCACCATTTTAACCTCAATTATTTCCACTTAGTACCATTTTGTGCCATATATCACTTTCCTGTTCCTTTTTTTATACTATATTAAGCCATATCAGATACTTTTTATAATACGAGGCAATTATGTCAGCAAAGAACATTCAATTAGAAATTGGTACAGTATATAAGAAGACTTCTTCCGGTAACTATTATTTTAGATACTAGGTTAATGGTCAACGTAAAGCACTCAGTTTGAAAACAAAAATTCAAAAAGATGCTGTTGCTAAGGCCAATGAAATGGTACCCATTTTAAAAGCCAGTACAACTGAAATTATTTCTGCTCATGTCAAATATGCAAAAGGTTTGACTGCAAAACAAAAAACTTTGAGGATATTTGATGCCTGGAATGTTTATATTGAGCGGGTATGGCGAACATTGAAGTATGAAAATATATATCTTTATGATTATGGAACCGTTAACAAATTAAGAAAAGGAATTGATAGATTCTTTAACTTTTATAATGCTGAAAGATTTCACCAAAGCTTGAATTATAAAGTGCCGGATGATATATATTTTCAGTGCGCAAGCTCCTTTTAACTAATTGGTGTAGTCAAAGGATATCAACCTCCGGTTGTTTCGACCTCGTTTTAAATATTGCTTCGCAGCATTCAAAACTCACTCGACTCCATTAAATAGGAGCCTTAAAAAGGCTTTTAAAAAGTAGCTTCAAATCGTGAGTAGGTCAGAAATTTTACACTTAGTAAATAACCAAAGATTGTTCAACGTTCACTTCACTCTTTTTACATTTAGCAAGAATTCCCAGCCCAAATTCACTCATTTACTTTAGGTGCAGATTAAGATTTATATAAAGCATCTTAATTGATAATTCCCTCTACATCATATTTTTGGCATCATATTTGCAAATCTTACTACTGAAAATAGAATATCCTGTCATAATACAAAAAGCGACAATTTAAAATTGTCGCTATAAGAAATATCTATTGTATAAGTATCATCTGATAAATCATATTCGGCAAAATACCAGAGTTTGTCAGAGTCTTCGTTAAAAGCGTTTGCAGGACATGAATTCGACGACTTTGCTACACTGTCAGCCAGAGCTTTAACACTGAAATACAACCTATTTTTTGCTTTACCAATTGTATCTAGAGGAAGTTATTTTTACATAGTTGATGCTTTAGCAAGCGGATAAACTGTTATGGTACAGGGATTAGATTCCTCTACATTTTCGAAATCTCCCTGAATTTGATCCTGCGGGGCAATATAAAAACCATATTTTCCGTTTTTATCAGGTTTTCCCATAGCATTGTGTAATGCCTTGGAATACCCCGTTTTATCAAGTTCAGTTGAAAAGGCAATTTGCCAATGAACAGCATTTTCCTCTTTGTTTCCAAAAATTTGGGTACCATGTACAGGAAACTTTGTCAACCAGCCATTATAACTTTGTGGCTTTGGACCAGAATAAGTATATACTGAACTAGGGCCAATTACACGGTTAAAATTCATGAAACCGGTTGCGTCTTTAGGCCAAATTAAACCACCCCATCCTTCTTTCTCTAATTGAGCCCTTGCCACATCCGCATCCTTAAAACCATATTCAAAACCGGCTTGTATCCAGGATGTTGGAGTTCCCTTGTTCATACCTTTCTTAAACTTGAGAGTTACTGGATATGGCCATCCATCAATATAGCTTATATTTATTACATACTTCCCTGAAAGGTTACCATTATATTCTATGAATGAATTTTCTTGCATATATTGCGGACAGCCAGTATTTGGAAACCACCAGATAAATGGGTTTGATTTGTCGATTGACTCTTTTAATGGTGCTATTGCAAAATAAATTCTATGCGATATTTTGTTTTCAAGTGTGAAATTTACACGCCCACCGACTGAGATGGGAAAAGGCTTTATCTGTACAGCTTGTGCATTTTTCCTAAAATCCTAGTTATAACAATAGAGGGGAGAACCAGTCTTGTTTACTATAGTGACTTTACCACCTCCAAAGCAAAACGATCCAATTCCTAACGATATTAACCCTATGATTGTAATTATTAATTTTTTCGTTGTTATACTCCCATTTATGAAAATTTGAATTAATAAACAAAAACTACTTTCTGATTATCATTTATATCTTATGCAATAATTTTAATACTGTCAAGTAAGTCTTCCTAATT
>CAZGAI010000633.1:0-2185 GCA_964523175.1 uncultured Victivallales bacterium
AATATTAATAATTATAAAAGTTAACCTTTATAATTATTAATATTTTCGAAAAAATCCACTATTATTATTATTCACAAGAGTAACGCTTAAGTATGTTTTTATAAAAGAATTAGAAATTTGTAAAAATAGAATTAATGGATTTTTTCGAAAATATTAATAATTATAAAGGTTAACTTTTGTCTTTGTTGAATGCAAATTTTAAGATAATGTCAATTCGGTATATGAGGTAGTAACTTATGATTTCAAAGAAACTGTTCAATCCCAAAAGTATTATTGTTATTGGAGCATCAAATGATATAGAGAAGCCCGGCGGTAAAATTTTAAAGAACTTAATAGACGGAAACTTTGCCGGAAAACTCTATGCTGTGAATCCTAAAGAAACTGTAATACAGGGAGTTAGTTCATATCATTCAGTTGAAGAAATTCCAAATACTACTGATCTTGCCATTATTGCTATAGCTGCAAAGTTTATTCCGAAAACGATAGAAATTTTAGCCAATAGTAAACAGACAAAAGCTTTTATCATACTTTCAGCCGGTTTTAGCGAAGAAAGCAGAGACGGTAAAATTCTAGAACAAAAAATAGTAGAGACTATAAATAGCGTTAATGGTTCTTTGATAGGTCCTAACTGTGTAGGAGTTCTAACACCTGCCTATCATGGTATATTTACTCTTCCTATTCCTAAACTTGATTCAAAAGGATGTGACTTTATTTCCGGTTCCGGGGCGACGGCCACTTTTATCTTAGAGTCCGCAATTCCTAAAGGACTTACATTCTCAAGTGTAATTTCAGTAGGTAACAGTGCACAAATTGGGGTGGAAGACATACTTCAGCATATGGACGAAACTTTCAATCCGGATAAAGATTCCAAAATTAAACTTCTTTATATGGAAAATATTTCCAACCCTCCTAAGCTACTGAAACACGCAAGTTCACTTATTAGAAAAGGATGTAGAATAGCTGCGATAAAATCAGGGGCTTCTGAAGCCGGAAGCCGTGCAGCTTCTTCTCATACCGGAGCTCTGGCCAGTTCTGATACTGCTGTAAATGCTTTATTTAAAAAAGCAGGTATTGTCCGCTGCTATGGCAAAGAAGATTTAATCAGTGTAGCTTCTGTTTTCATGTATCCTGAGCTTACAGGTAAAAATATTGCAATTATAACTCATGCCGGCGGTCCGGCGGTCATGCTCACCGATACTCTTTCACAGGGCAGCCTTAATGTTCCATGCACATCAGGAAAATATGCAGATGAACTTTTAGGCCAACTCTACCCAGGTTCATCTGTAGCAAATCCTATTGATTTTCTTGCTACTGGTACAGCAGAACAGCTTGGAACAATTATAGATTATGTTGACAATAAATTTGAGAATATAGATGCTATAGTAGTTATTTTCGGAACACCCGGTCTCGTTAGTATCTTTGATGCATACAATGTTCTTGATACAAAAATAAAAACATCTAAAAAACCAATTTTTCCTGTTCTACCATCAGGCCTTACCGCTAAAAAAGAGACAGAAAAATTTATTTCAAAAGGCAATGTTATTTTCCCTGATGAAGTATTACTAGGAACAGCATTAACAAAGGTCTATAATACTCCCAAACCGACTGGTCCTAATGTTGAATTACCTATATTGGATAAAATTAAAATAAGAAAGATTATAGCTAAAGCTAATGATGGATACATTTCAGCTACTGATATACAAGTATTGCTTGATGCTGCAGGTATCCCCAGAACTAAAGAATTCGTCGTAAAAAATATTAAAGAAGCATTGAGCGCATCAGAATTCACAGGTTTTCCCCTTGTTATGAAAGTAGTTGGCCCCATACATAAATCTGATATCGGCGGCGTAGTTCTTAACGTAAAAGAGATTGAAACAGTTAAAAAAGTGTTTGAACGCATGATGCAGATAAAAGATGTTACTGCTGTTTTGATGCAGCCTATGCTATCCGGTACTGAACTGTTTGTCGGCGCTAAGAAAGAACAGAAGTTTGGACATATAATATTATGCGGTCTTGGCGGAATTTTTATCGAAGTATTAAAAGATGTCAGTTTCGGTCTATCTCCATTATCTAGAGCTGAAGCACTATCAATGATAAAAAATTTAAAAAGTTATAAATTAATCCAGGGCGTACGAGGCCAAATGGGTGTAAATGAAGATATTTTTGCTGAGATTATATGCCGTCT
>CAZGAI010000634.1:0-2163 GCA_964523175.1 uncultured Victivallales bacterium
CCCAATATCAAGCTTATCAGGTGTGTAATTATTATTAGCAGGCTCTTCAAAATCTGTGTCAGGTACTCCAAATAACAGGTTGAAATAATTGTTTTCAAGCATATCTTTTAATACTCCCATGCAGGGTCTATATTTAATTGCAAGATCTTATCTTATAACATTCTACAAAGGAGCTTTAAAACTTTTTATTCATATTATCAGTGCAATTAGTGGCTAAAAAAACCTTTTCAGATAGGCTCTAGTTAGTTCTATTTGCGCTTCAGATCAGGTTGCATCTATCCTATACTTCAATGATGGCCATGTTATTTACCCAATAAAAGATCATCTAGGCCAAAGGCGGTGTTGCCGGGTTAAAAACTGTTATTGATGATGTTAAGAAAGAAAATAAAAATACTTTTGTGGTTTTTGGCGGAGACCTGAATGGAGGACTTTTATTTGGGGCTGTCTATAAAGGATTAACTATGGTAGAAGCCTATAACAAAATACCTATTGACCTAGCTAATTTCGGACAGCACGATTTTGATTTCGGCCCTGATCATACTATAAAACTTATCAAAAAATCTGATTTTCTATGGATATCAACCAACCTTAACCTGAACTATTCATGCATTGAGTTTGCTGTAGCTACGAGGAAACAAAACTCAGCTGTACTTTGTACTGCAAGTTGCAGTTGACGAAATAGATGCAGTAAAATCGGTGCACTTCCAGTAAAGAAATGAAAAATTTCTAAGAAAAATGAATTTTTTTACAAGTAAAGCTATAAGTTCCTTATAGTAATAACAATAAAAACTTTTTTCATTTCTTTATGAATAATTCAGGTTAAAGACGAACACAATAGACCGTTCGGCAATGTAAAGGAATATTCTATAAAGAAATTGCCGGCATTAAAGTCGGTTTTTTAGGTGTTACAGACTCCATGAGCTCTACAACTCCATCTAAAAAAGTAGTTGAGAAAGATATTATTAAATCTGTTCAGGAAACAATCATTAAACTTGAAAAACAGAATGTTGAATATATAATCGCAGTTACACAGGTAGCACCATCAACAGACGAAGAACTTCTGAAAAAATTTCCTGAAATAAAAGCAATTTTTTCTGAAGAGAGAGCGGAAACTCAAACGGACATAGCTTATCTTGCTTGTAGGCCTATACTCTCTCCATGCGGTAATGTAGGCTCAGTTATTAGGTTGAATTTGGAGAAAAAATAATAAAAGACAAACGCACCGGAGGCGTGGCTTGTCCTTGTTTCCAAAGGAAAAACTGAGCTTTTTCTGCCAGGCTAACGAGCAGCCTGAGCAGGCAACAAACAATGGGGCTGAACAGTTTGATGAATAAGGGAAGATTGAAAATGACACAACGGAGCAGAAAGCAACACCGCAGCTTGGCGAAGCTGACGCGTTGCAGAATTTATAACGTGAGTGTTAAGAAAATTCGGTTTCCCGGAGTTATTAGCGAATCCCGAAAACGGGAGTGAAAGAAATAAGCTGGCATGTGTTTTTTTCAACCAGTGAAACGATTTTAAAAAATACTTGAAAGTGAAATGTAGTGAACGAAGTCTAATGAAGCTTACCTGAGTGTTCGAGCAGAGCGACGGAAAATTAATTTTATGATTAATATAATTTCTCAGTTTCAGCTTCAGATTTAATTAAATCTTTGTCTGCGGTAAAAATGCTCATTCCTCTATCCAAGGCAAGCTCAATCAAATATGAATCTACAAAATCAATTTTTTTTTTCATTAACCGTTCCAAAACTTTAATGGCAACATTTTTATTTGTGATTTGAACCCCTGAAAATCCCAGTATATCAATTAATTTCCTACATACTTCATCTCTTGGAATTTCATAGAATTTTGTAAGTACAAAAAAGGTCTCTGCTACAACAACAGGTTCTATTGAAATAAGTATTTCCTTTTTTTCAACTTGTTCAAATAAATCAAAAATAATTTTATAATGTTTGTTCTCTTTTACATCTTCAACAAGGAACCTGACTATAATATTAGTATCTATAAGTTTACTTTTCATGTTTTTCAGCCCATTTTTCAGCCATAGCTTTTCTTATTGCATCTTTTGATGGATAGCGTTTCTTTATAGCATATTTTTTTAAAGAGCCTGCAAGTATCTTTGCTTTATATTCAGGCTTTCTTATTTTACTTTCATGAGTAGTT
>CAZGAI010000635.1:0-2161 GCA_964523175.1 uncultured Victivallales bacterium
TGTTGACAACATTGCTAAGTCAGTCAGCCCTACACCAGACTGAAAAGTATCGCTTATCACAGCTAGTTTCATATTATTTTCTGCCAGCTTAATCAGTTGAATAGTCCTGTAAAGTCCACCAAGTATAGGAGGTTTTATAATAAATGCTTTTAGAGCATGCAGGGAACCGGGAAATTTTTTTATATAGCTAGCCAGATTTTCATCAAGCGCGATAGACCTGCCACAGTTAATAAAAAGTTTTTCTGTAAGAGAATAATCGCTTAGAGGTTCCTCTATATATTCGATTGAATCAACCGTTTTAATTGAATTTAGAAAATATTCAGCCTGTTCATAGCTCCACCCAGCATTCGCATCCAATCTGATAGTTACTTTGCCGCTATTTTTTTTATTAAGGTCCAGAATTAGTTTTATTTCAGAATCAATATCATTTCTGCCAACCTTTATTTTTAATGATTTATACCCTTCTTCTGTAATTTTTTTCAACACAGCAATATAATCATCATCAAGATAATTTAATACTGCATTGACCGGAACATGCAAATTGGGGCTTGCAGAAAACAATCTGCATAACGGCATTTTATTGTGCTCAGCTAGCATTTTCAGAACAGCAAAATCCAGTCCGCACTGAACAGAGGGGAATAAACAGTATTCATCTAAAAGTCTCTGATACGAACCGTTAAGAATTTCCCCTATTAAAGGTAACTTAGAACTTATCAGCTTCTCTTTTAGAAATGATAACTGCTTGATAGCGTCGTCAATAGTTTCTTCATGAAATCCGGGAAGTGGACTAATTTCACTGTAACTTATATTATTATTACTGTCTATCAGTTTTAAAATCAAACCATTGCGTGAAGACAACTCGCGACCATTGAAATTAATCGTTTTTTTTAATGGTAAAGCATACCTATAAACTTTTAAATCATTGAGAATCATCTTAGTTCAACTTTCAAGTTATTAAATACCATATACACTATAAAATAGGGTATTCAATAAGCAATTACAAAATATTTTTTAAACATTTATTTCGTGCGGAAAACCACTTTTTTTTAAAAAAATAGTGAAAATAAGTAAATAATACCTTAGACTTATATAAAAGTATGACCACTAAACAAGAAAGTAAAATAAACAAAGAGGAGAGTGACTTGAAAAAAATACTAAAATTTATTATTGCCCTCATCTCTGTAACAGTAATTTTTTCAGGAATTCCTGTTTACGCCTTTACTTTTTCTGAAGAACAAACACCATCAGGCTACATAGAAGAAGGTTGGACACCTATTCACGTAGACATTTTCAAATTGCATATTCCAACTACTGAATATTACCCCAATATATACGGTTTAAGACTTGGCTTGCCTATCACTTACAATGACTCAGCCAGTGTACTTGGAATAGATATTTCAGCTTTATTTTCTGGTAATACTTATACTACGGGACTGCAGTTGAGTTTTCTCATCGCGCAAGCTGCAGATTTAGATGGATTACAAGTTAGTGTACTTAACTTTGTAAAAGAACATATATATGGATTGCAGGTTGGCGGATTTAATCATGTAGAAGAAAAATTATGCGGAGTTCAGATTGGTGGAGTAAATTATGTAAAAGAAGCCAGCGGGCTGCAGATAGGACTTTTTAATTATACTGAAGATTCCCAAGGTATATTTCAGATAGGTGTGCTTAATATCAATAAAAACGGCTGGTTGCCATACTCTATTATTCTTAACTTTAATTTTTAATTTATAAGGTATTCGCTTACATTACAGAATATCAGACGAATGAGATAGAGAACTCCAAGATATCGCCCAAGTTAAATTCCCTCTTTACTGCCTACTTTCAGAGCATGTCAAAAATCTGCATAACCCAACCGTATAAAATTCTTATACTCTTCAACCTCATTGGGATGGATAAAATTACCAGCAAAAAACAAATAGTACTGTATATATTATCAGAAGCAGACTAGTTGCAGCTAGAACTCTATTTAAACTTCGGTCTATTGGACCGTTTTTTACTCTATAAAATAGAGGAATAGCATAGAGGTAGCTAATTACTGATACAATGAGAAGCGAACCATGACTAAAATTTAAAATTAACAAAATAATGGGTATCAGACATGCAATAGAAATACAGTAAAAAAATTCTTTCTTTACAAATTTGACTCCGTAAATAA
>CAZGAI010000636.1:0-2153 GCA_964523175.1 uncultured Victivallales bacterium
CCCACTTAAGGTAATTGGGCTAATAACAACTTTCAAAGAATTATTTGCTTATCTTTTAGATGTCTCAAAAAACTATCCTTTTACACTTGCAATAGATGAATTTCAGGGTTTTGAAAGAATAAATAACTCTATATACTCAGATATGCAAAACCTATGGGATAGAAATAAAAATACATCAAAGTTAAACCTAGTTTTATGTGGTTCTATATACTCAATGATGAAAAGAATTTTTGAGAATAATAAGGAACCTTTATTTGGTAGAGCAGATAAGAAAATTAACCTTAAACCTTTTAGAGTTGACACTCTGAAGCAGATACTCAAAGATCATTATCAGAATTATACTGCTGAAGATTTATTAACATTCTATATAATAACTGGTGGTGTTGCTAAGTATGTTGAGTTGTTTATAAACGACAAAATATGTAAACATAACTCAATAATTAATTATATATTTTCACCTAATTCAATATTTCTCGAAGAAGGTAAAAATATTTTAATTGAAGAATTTGGAAAGGAATATGGAACATACTTCTCAATACTATCATTAATTTCTAATTCAAAAACTTCAAGAAGTGAAATTGAATCAATTTTAGAAAAAAATATTGGTGGTTATTTAGATAAACTTGAAAATGAGTATTCTGTTATAAAAAAAATCAAACCAATTTTAGCAAAATCGACATCTCGCACACAGAAATATTTTATAAATGATAATTTTTTAAATTTCTGGTTTAGATATATATACAAATTCAGATCTGCAATAGAGATTGAGAATTTTGATTTAATGAGAAAGGTTGTAAAAAAAGACTTTAGAACATATTCAGGACGTTTTTTAGAAAAGTATTTTGTTGAAAAGTTGGTACTATCAAATGACTATTCAGAAATTGGAACTTACTGGGAAAGAAAAAATTTAAATGAAATAGACATTGTAGCAGTCAATGATTTATATAAAAAAGCTCTCATTGCTGAAGTAAAACTAAATCCTGATAAAATAAGCATTAATAATTTGAAGTTTAAATCAAAAAATCTTGTTAGTAAACTTAAAGGCTATGATATAGAATATAAAGGTTTTTCATTGGAGGATATGTAGTTGTTTAAGACTCTAAAAATTTTAATTCTAACTCCTTCCTAGAATCAAGGGTAGCTTCTTGAATAAACAATACTATCTGTTGATTGTGGTATTGTCAACGAATTACTCGAATTAGACGAATGAATAATATACTTTATGGGCAAAAAACTACCTCCCAAATGTGATCAACCATCAACTAATATTTATACGCCGACGAGTTCATCAAAGCTTCAGCGAAGTTGGAAGCTTTAGCGCAGGAGAAAACAACTCTTCAAACTCCACTGGATTTTTTAAAAGAAACCACGAGTTAATACAGTAGCCACAGATTACACAGACAAACACTGATTATAAACTAGATAATCCTGTTTGGGTTAATCTGCGCAATCTGTTGCTAAAGAAAATTATTAATGTCTATTATCATATTAGAAAATCTGAGTAAAATGATTATCTTTGCTCTTACCTTTTATCGTGAGCAAAGCGAACAAATACCTAATTCTAATAATTAGTAAAATTCGCTGTGCCATGGCGAAGCTTAAGTGAAGACAGGTGGTTAAAATAAATGAGTGAAGTAAGAAACTACAAACTTGTAATAGAAGCTGGTAAGGACAAAAGTCGCTATTTCAAAGACCTATGGCAATATAGGGAGCTATTCTTTTTTTTAGCTTGGCGAGATATTCTAGTACGCTATAAACAGACAATCATTGGTATTGCCTGGAGTATTATTCGGCCATTACTAACGATGATAGTTTTTACTGTGATTTTTGGAAAAATTGCAAAGCTGCCTTCTGACGGAGCACCTTATGCAATAATGGTTTTTTCAGCGATGTTGCCATGGCAGTTTTTCAGCAATACTCTAAACGAAGGCGGTAACTCACTGATTTCCAATTCTAGTATGATTTCAAAAGTTTATTTCCCAAGAATAATTATTCCTACCACTTCAATGATCGTAAGCCTGATTGATTTTTTAATTTCAATTGTAATATTAGCCTGTGTTATGGGTGTATATCTTTATATTCCAAGCTGGAAGATAGTCTTTATGCCGTTGTTTCTTACCTTGGCAATTATTACTTCATTAGGAATAACCTAT
>CAZGAI010000637.1:0-2152 GCA_964523175.1 uncultured Victivallales bacterium
GTTAAAAAATGGGGAAACCTTGATACGCTATAACGCAGATACATATTAATATTTATTAGATCAGCAAATAGTACACCATCTTGATCATGATGAGCTCTTTTGTAATGATACGCAGAAAAACAAAAGTTTAAAAGATGATTTACTGTCTGAAGAAAGCTGGAAAAACAAGGATGAGATATTACAGCAAATTGAATACAAAAACATTGCCGGAAACATAAAAGAACGTCTAAATTTACTTGAACGTAAATTAGATACGAAAATAACTGAAGTCAACAATCGTATCAGTCAGGGAGAAAATAAGGAATTCAAAATCAAGGTGCATAAGAAAAGTAAGAAAGAAACATGGTCTCTTGATTATCGAAAACAAAGTAAGCCTAACAGGAATATTATATTTCATAAACTGCCTAAAACCAATATTGCGGATGTTCTTTACTATATTAATGATAAATGCAATTATCTAAAAGCCTTTACTCATATAAAACCAAAGTACTCGAAACTGAATGTGAATGAAGATGCTTTAATAGCTGCAATAACAGCAAATGCTTTTAGTTCCGGAATAAACCAAATGGCAGAAATGTCAAATATAAAATATACCACATACCACTCTCAAAAATATAGATGCTAACTATCTGAGGCATGAAACTCTAAAGTCAGCAAACGATATTGTCGTTAATGAAACTTTAAGACTGCCAATATTCAGAACGTGGGATATTTCTCCGGACAAGCTTTTTGGAAGTGTTGATGGACAGAAGTTTGAAACAAGGCTGCATACCTTACAGGCAAGATATTCTCAAAAATATTTTGGTATGAAAAAGGGTGTTGTTGATAATTCTCTTAATGTTAACAACCTATCTGTCAATTCAGATATAATTGGAGCTAATGAACGTGAAGATTCATATGTATTTGATTTAGTTTACAATAACACCTCCGATGTAGATCCGGATTATATAACTGGAGATATGCATACTATTAATAAATTAAACTATGCACTTTTAGATGCTATAAATAAAGATTTTATTCCAAACTATAAGAATATACAGAATAAAATTGGAAGTTTATGCTGTTTCAAAAAACCTAATGACTACAGTGAATGTTTTATTAAACCTACTAACGGAATAAATAAGAAGCTTATAATTGAAAACTGGGACGGTATACAGCATATTCTTGCCTCATTAGTTCTGCAGGATACCACTCAGAGTATTATTGTTAAAAAACTGAATTCAACAAGTGGGAAAAATAAACTCAAACAGGCTCTCTGGGAATATAACAGCATTTTTATGAGCCTGCATATGCTTGATTATATTGATGATACTGAAATGAGGAGTAATATTAGAAAGACTCTCAACAGAATTGAAGAGTATCATCAGTTAAGAAGGGCTGTTGCAAATGTTCATGGAGGTAAGTTTAGGGGACTTTCAACGATTGAAATAAGAGTGTGGAATCAATGTGCAAGATTAATATCAAACTGTCTGTTGTTATACAATGCAATTATTCTTTCAGGATTATTAAAGAATTGTAATGAGAAGCAACCTGATACCAAAGAAAAAATTAAAAATATTTCACCAATTGCATGGTTTCATATTAACATGAATGGAAGGTATGATTTTAGAAGAAGAGTTCAAAAAATTGAAATTTTTGAAATGATCAGTATCCTTCAGAATGAGTTAAATTCTGAAAAACAAAATTAGGTGTTTTTTGAGGCTAAATTGTTCTCAAACCGTACTATCCTGTCAGTTTATGCACAGAACCCCAACAGGATATACCCGAATGTGATAAAATTTAAACAGGCAACCACAACATATTGTGTTTTGGCCTGTTTTTCAGAATCATAAGTAAAAGTCAAACAGCAGTTGAAATGCATAAACAATTAATCATAAGCATTATACAGCAATAATTCAAGTTTAATATTTTGACGATTATGCGACGTTAAGCCCCCCCGACATACCGTGGCATTAAACTTCTCATAATTGATTATTACAGTTTTAATTCCTTGAAACTTAATATGCTTTTATGTAAATTATTATGCTTTGCATTTTTTTGAAGGAAAAAGAGTGAAAAATGGCAAAGCTATGAACCAGTCCTCTTTCAAAAAAGAGCTTATATTTACTGATAAGCTTATACAAAAAGCCTTTGAAAAGGTCTGTTACAGGCG